>JAWBNY010000007.1:0-16284 GCA_038826985.1 Bathyarchaeia archaeon
CAAGTTCCTGTAGACTTGCACGTTTCAGAAGGTAATCCCACATAGAGGGAATTGAAAGCCGATCCATAAAATCGGGAATGTGGGAGATACTTTCAGTTTCAGAAGGTAATCCCACATAGAGGGAATTGAAAGAGCTCCCTCTCCACAGTGCTCATGGCAGACTAAGTTAGGTCAAACTTGGATTTAAATGTGAACTACCCCACCCTTACGGATGGGTCTTCTTGCGAGATTAAGATAAAGAAGGGGGAGGGGATTTTACTCGTTCGAGGAGGGCTTGAGGTGTATCCCGTGCTCCTCCAGGAACCTCCTGGCCCTCCTCCCCTCCTCGATGACGTGCTGGAGGTAGGCCTTCTGCTCGGGTGTCAGCCTGTTCCCCTCCCTGGCCATTATCCTCTCGGCGGCCTCCCCGCTCCTCACGCCCCAGCTGTAGACGGCCGCGAGGAAGGGGCCTAGCTTCGGCCTCTCCCCAGCCTCTCCGCGGTCCTTCTCAGATCCTCCATCTCCCACCATAGGTTCTCCTCCTGCACCTGGACGGGCGTCCTCCTGTATGCGTTCCCTATCACCTCTGGGAACCAGAGGGTGAACCCTAGGGTGTTGGGGCTCATTGGGGTGTGCTCCTCGTGGAACTCCCAGTGGGTGATAAGGGCGTAGCCGGGTGAGGTTCTCCTATCCTTGAAGTAGTATGTCTGGTGGTATATCGGTCTTCCGCAGAAGGCTGTGCCTCTCTTGACGGCGATCACGACCGTTTTAGGGTTCTCCTCTACCTCGTAGCCCAAGAGGCTCTCCAAGCCCTCGTAGCGCACCTCGAAGCGTTCTCGCTCCTCAAGCCTTCTCCACACGACCAACCTTCCTCGCCTCCTCCCTTATCTTCAGGAGGTATCTTATCGCATCCTCGAAGGTTTTGGCTCCGCCGTTCTCAGCCCTCAGCTCTCCGACCAGCTTGCTCAGCTCCCTGTGAACCTCATCACTGATCTTGAGCGTCTTCAACACCCATCCTCCTGATTATGTCCCTCTCCACCTCTTCTGGGCTCTCCCCCGCCTTCAGCCTCCTCCACGCCTCGAGGAGGAGCCTGTCCCTTCCGTCGAACTCATCCTTCCCGGTCAGCGCTGTCAGCTCTAACCTCTCCTCGTCCCTGTGAGTGATTGTGAGGAGGAGGGTACCGAGGATCGCCAGCCCCTTCTCCACGCTCTCCGCATCATCCCGCTTAACATAGACCTCGTATGTTGATGAAAAGAGGTTGCTCGTCCTAGCTATGACAACTGCGAAGTCCACTCCAAGCCTCCATAGCAGACTCTTCGCCTTCTCGTCGAAGCTCCTCAGATCCTCAGTATCCCTGCTCCAGTTTCAGAAGGTAATCCCATATAGAGGGAATTGAAAGAGCGGTATGTTATGCTCGTTTGCTTGTGTCGCAAAAGTTTCAGAGGTAAATCATATATTAAGGCACGGCTTTCCAACAATAAGCTGTGACTACATTTCGGAAATAGTGGGATAAATTAGATTTGTTTATTTTAAAGACTATTTTTTAAGTCTTCATTATTGTGATTGAACTGGATTTTATACGTTTGGATCCGTATGTTTTAAAACGACTGCCATGTGTAGATATGTATTATAGAATATAATGATCTATTTTGCCTAATTTAACTCATCTAATTCCCTTATAGATTACCTTAAAATTTAAAATAAATTTGGACGTTATTCACTTATTAGAAACGGAGTATAATTTTCTCTAAGAAGACTTAATAAGGTGTAGGATAGAGTTCTATTTCTAATTTTTAAGCATATACAAAAACCGTGCAAGCCGTTTAGAAAGTGTAGCACGTCTCTTTAGAACAAATACCATGGGAACTAGAACAAGTAACAATATTAGCCAATTTTGTGACAGTAACGTATAGAGAATGCTTCCATGCATAACCTCACCGCCAACAAAAACTCCACTTTGAGTTGGCCCTGACTTTATGTTCAATCCATCGACTTTTCTCACCATATCTATCACAACTTTACACTTTAAGGTGTTAGTATATAAAAGTTTTCCTACGATGAAGCATATCTTATATATTTTGAATTTGATGAAGACTACAATTTGTGACTTAGGATGGATTCAAATTTGAAGCTTACACTAAGTCCTCAAGTGACACTTAGGCCTGAACCTCAATATTATGGTATCTACATGTGTTTCGATTATGTGAAGGAGCGTTCTGAGTTTCTTGATAAAGATGAATTTAGAATACTTCAATATCTTCGTGGCAAGTCCTCTGAGGTGAAGGTTGTAGCGAAAGAGACAGGGGTTAACTACAATAAATGTGTAAAGTTTCTTGAACGCGCATTAAGGCTTGGGCTAGTATATGAGACGAGCGAGCCTCCCAGCATCCTTCCACTAGAAGGCATAGAGGCCGACATGAAGGTTTTCTCAAGATTTCCAGTTCCCTTTCTTTCAGCACCAGCATCTGTTGACATTTTCATCACCAATAGATGTAACCTGAACTGTATCCACTGCTTTTCGGCGACAGATAAGAAGGTCGATTTGCCTGTTGAGACTCTCCAATCCCTATTTTACCAGCTTGAGGAGATGGCTGTGCTCGAAGTACGGATCAACGGGGGAGAACCGCTACTTCACCCTGAGATAGGCGAGATCATAGACTTACTCGAAGCAAAGCGTTTCCGCAAAGTTTTGTTGACGAATGGAACAACTGTTGACGACGAGGTCGCGAAGCAGCTTAAGAAGGCGAATGTGATTCCCACAGTTTCCCTTGATGATTCAGAGGCGTCTGACCACGACTCTTTCCGAGGGATGGAAGGGGCCTTTGCAAGAACGCTTGAGGGTTTGAG
The DNA here is from genome assembly GCA_038826985.1 of Bathyarchaeia archaeon. GTDB lineage: Archaea > Thermoproteota > Bathyarchaeia > RBG-16-48-13 > JAWBNY01. The sequence goes on from JAWBNY010000007.1 coordinate 2,828, forward strand.
AGCTTTTAGGAAGAATAATGTTCAGTATGGAATTAACTGTTGTCTGCATGCTAAGAATTTGGGTAAGATAGATAGGATCGTGAAGCTAGCAGAGAAACATGGCGCATCTAGAATAGCCTTCTTGGATCTTAAGCCCATTGGCAGAATGCGAAGCCACATGGAGTGGATGCCCTCACGCAGCGAATATGAGGTGGCAATGGGAAATTTGGCAATCTCCAGATTAAGGCATAGGCAGATAGACGTTTCTTTTGACGCTTTCCTTTATTGTACAGTGCCGAGAGAGTCCAAAGCTGAGCTGGTTCGTGGATACATCTCATGTAGAGCTGGAAGAAGCACACTCTCAATTTCAAGCGATGGTTCGGTCTATCCCTGCAATGTTGTTATTGGCGACCCAAGTTGGAAGCTTGGAGACCTGCAAAGCCAGAGATTGAGGGATATCTGGTTCTCTGAGAGGTGGGCATCCTTCAGGGGAGCAGTAAAGGTATCAGACCTCAAGAAATGTGGAAGCTGTAAAGAGATGAGGAACTGTAAATATGTTTACTGCAGACTTGCCCCCTATGTTGTTAACGGGGATCCTTTAGGCCCCAGCCCATACTGTGACAACATCTAGCAGAGATACTTTCCTAACCTGAATAGAACATAATGAACCTGTTCTTTTTGTTCAGACCCGGTTCTAGTGGTGGCATCTGGCTTTGGCAAGTGTCTCCCACATAGAGGGAATAGTTCAACCCTAACGCTTTTTCATGCAATATATTATCATTTCAGATGGTATGAGTACAGTACAATCCTATTTGTTTGAGAGTGCCAGATCCATTAGGCTACACATATCGCCAGCTGCAGTTATACGTATATCTCAATCATCCAAGAATGGTATGAATAGGTTGCGTTGACCTTACAGTTAGGGTAGTGTTCCACCCAATATATGGAACCTTAATAGAATTCTGTAGACGAATGTTTTCGCTTCTCAGTAGTGCTAATCCTTCTCCATTGCCTTTATCACTACTCTGAAAAAACAGCTGCATACATAGGCATATACCTATCAGGGCCTCCTTCTCCAGAAGCTTGGTCAAAAGTCCTTACGGTAGTCAAACTATTAGAGGCTATTGAGAAGTCTCTGACACTTGGCAGAGCCACAAATTCAGGTATGGGGATTATGTAACCGCCAATGAAAGGCTTAGTCAAGAAGTATATGGATACGTTGACAAGCACATAGATGGGTTCATGAACTTCTAAGAAACCTATAGGTGGGTCAAGGCCTAGTTTTCTAGCCATTAATCTTCAAAGCAAATTCAGTAGTATGGCATGGACAATCAAGGAAACCTCCAAGCCAAATATTACTAATTGAGCACTCAATTTCTTAGCTATCTATTTCATATGCATTATTGGCGATTTCCGCGTATGTTCTCGATGCCCTTACCGTATTTAGGGCATTTCAACCAGACAGTGGAGTGTAGTTGAGCAGTCGAACATGCACCCATCCTTATTTCTTCTGTACCTTCCTGTGTGACCAGGAGTACCATGAGAACAAAGCATGTGGAATATATATATTCATATACATGAAAAGAGTATGGATTAATGTATAATCCAGAAATATATACAGGGCGAAGAAAAATCTAGATTCTCATCTTTGAAGCCAAAACGACGACTACCATGCAGAGAAATACTTAATCTGTAGTTTCTGGAAACAAGTAGACCTTACAAATAAAGTACGTATCTTGAAGGGAAGCTTTATTAAAAGAACCCTATGTAGACGAAGAAGGTGCCAGTAGAAGTAAACTGCAAAAGGTGAGGTTGTTGAAAATAACAAGAAGACATTTAACAACAATCGGAGTAGCTATCTTGGCAACCACTCTATCATATGCTATCAACTACCATGTTAACCTTGGCCCACTAAATGGTGGGAAACCTGCTGGGGCCGTCGTTGCCGGTTCCACGGTGGGAATCATAAGTGCATTGCTCTTCAAGGAGTATGCTGTTGCAGGCTATATAGGTGCATTTGCAGGGATGAGCGCGACAACCGTTATCCCCTCTATCCTTTACGCACCGATATTCGGATTTATGGTAGGGATCTTTACGATACTGATGGCGAGGCTTTTTGTAGGGTACGGTGGTAAAGCAGGAACAACATGTTTCTGCGCTCTAGACTTCACCCTAATCTTTTTCATCCTGCTTGGCACCGTAGGCCTTACACAGCACAACATCAATCTTTACTTCAGACCCTTAACCTCAAACGACCTCGAACCAACGTGGCTTATTATAGCCATTGTAGCCGGAGTCTGGGCATGATGGGAACGATTCTTCTACGTGAGAAGGTGTTGCAGAAACATAAGGCACCTAACGAGGCGGTTTTGGGCTCCGCTGTGATAGCCCTTGTAAGTGGCCTATTGTTGCCATGGATTGTCCCCTCTCTAGCATCAAAGATAGCGGCTGTAGTTGCATCGGGCACCTATGCTGGCATGGTCTCTAGGAAGGTAGTGTCTTCGGATACGTATCTACTGTTGTCAGGTGTTGTCGTTGGATTGTTGAACGTGCTCTTAGCTTCAGTCTTCATAGGTGTAGGAGGAAAGCTCGGCTTCATTGGCCTTCTCTCAGTATCACTCTTCCACTACCTTGAACACGAACAAACCAAGTCGGAGAAGAATGTATAGAGAGAATGTGAGGTTGATGTGAGAAATGATTCTAAGAATCAGCTATGAAACCCGGGAGAAGCTATTGAAACGCTACCCGAAGATAGAAACATGCCTAAAGTGCAGCCTCTGCGCCTTCAAGGATGGCTATGGATGTTACGTATCCAACTATGGAGTTGGAGTTGATGGAACCAAATTCAACGCCCTAGACACCTTTACCTACAACATATTCGGCGCAGATGAACCTGCAAAGAACCCGAATCTCTGGCTTTGTGTCTCATGTCATAGATGCCACGACATATGTCCCTACGACGTCAATCCTACCGAGGTTATCGAGTCGTTGAAGGCAACCGCCTTCGAAAGCGGTAACGCTCCAGACCTCATACGAGACGAAGTCAGCAGTATAGTCTCAACAGGTTTCGCCTTCCCCGTAGTAGAGTCACAGCGTGCTCAACGGGATAGGCTACACCTGCCAGCGTTGGAGACACCCCCGCTCGAGGATCTGGAAAAGATAGCGAAACGAACCAACCTAGATGATAGGCTGACTAAGTTGCGAAGGAGGGAGGCGGGCAAATGACCTACCGCTATGCCTTCTTCCGAGGATGCTTCATACCAATAAGGCTTCCTCACCTTGAAGATGTGGCTCGGAAGGTTCTGCCTGAGGTTGGTGTAGAACTAATCGATGTCAACAAGTTCACTTGCTGCCCTGAGCCCGTGGGCTTCGGCATACATGACAAGTTGACCTGGGTTTCCATTGCGGCGAGGAACATATGCCTTGCAGAAGAGCTGGGTCTCAACATCCTCACCTTGTGTAACGGTTGCTCATACACGCTCAAACATGCCAACAAGATGTTAAGAGAGGACCAGGAGCTGAGAAACAAAGTGAACGAGATCATAGCAGACACAGGCCATCAGTTCAAGGGCTCCGTCAAAGTCAAACATTTCATGGAAGCATTCAAGGAGGATATAGGAGAAAGGAGGTTGAAGGAGGCGGTGAAGACCCCACTCGAAGGGTTGAAGGTGGCAACCCACACAGGATGTCACATTGTTAGCCCCGCTTCCGTTATGGAGTTTGACAACCTCTACAACCCCACAGTTTTAGACAGTATGGTCTCTCTTCTCGGTGCAACACCTGTGGACTACGACCTCAAGATTCTCTGCTGCGGCTGGACATTGATGAACTACGGTCCTCCAGAGGCTTCATACAACCTCCTTGGAGACAAATTCAGGAGCATGAAAGCGGGAGGCGCAGACTGTGCAATTGTCATCTGTCCTCAATGCTTCTACCAGTTTGACATGGGCCAGATCCTAGCTTCGAGAAGGATGAAACTCGGCTTCAGTATACCAGTGCTCTTTTATCTCCAGCTCCTAGGCCTAGCCATGGGATACAGCCTCGACCAGATACATTATAGTATGCATCGTGTCAAGGACAAGACCCTGGAGGAGAAGATAGGGGGAAGATAATATGGAATACACTCTTACCACCTGCCCATACTGCGGCGTAGGCTGCCAAATGTACCTCAAGGTTCGCGAAGGCAAGGTTGTCGGCGTAATCCCCAAAGAGGACGCTGTCAATGAGGGGAAACTCTGCATCAAAGGCTGGACTGCTCATGAGTTCATCCATAACCCCCAGAGGCTTACAAGACCGCTCATACGCGGCCAAGACGGGAAGTTTAAAGAGACCTCATGGGAACAGGCCCTTAACTATGTTGCTGATAGGTTGAAGGAGATCAAGGCCAAAAATGGAAGCGACGCTATAGGTGTCCTAGCTTCAGCTAAATGCACAAACGAAGAGAACTATCTGATGCAGAAGTTCGCACGTGTAGTCATAGGAACGAACAATGTTGACCACTGCGCCCGCCTCTGCCATGCGAGCACAGTAGCTGGGTTGGCTGCTGCCTTCGGAAGCGGAGCAATGACCAACTCGATCGCCGAGCTCCAGGATGCGGATGTCCTCTTCGTGATCGGTTCAAACACAACTGAACAGCACCCTCTAATCTCTAGGAGAATCATCCGCGCCGTCAGAGAGAGAGGAAGCAAGCTAATACTTGCAGACCCAAGAGAGATAGACCTCTCAGCCTTCGCTGCCGTACATATGAGACAGAGACCTGGGAGTGACGTCGCACTTTTGAACGGCATGATGAACACAATCCTCTCCGAGGGGCTCCAAGACGAGGAGTTCATAAAGAATCGAACTGAGAACTTTGAATCCTTCAGAAAAGTAGTGGACAGGTACACTCCTGAATACGTCGAGAAGTTAACGGATGTCCCTGCAGAGAAAATTCGCGAGGCGGCACGCATATATGCCAAGGCTGACAAGGCCGCAATCATCTTCTCCATGGGGATAACCCAGCACACCACTGGAGTTGACAACGTCCTTTCCATAGCAAATCTAGCTATGTTGACTGGAAATGTTGGAAGAGAAAGCACGGGCGTAAATCCACTGAGAGGACAGAACAACGTCCAAGGTGCCTGTGATGTCGGTGCTCTTGCAAACTTCTACCCAGGCTATGTGCGAATGGACAACGAGGTTGCAATAAAGAAGTTTGAGGAGGCTTGGCGGGCGGCCTTGCCCAGAACACCTGGCCTTACAGTTGTTGAGATGATCAACGAATGCGGCAAGAAAATTCATGCACTCTACATTATGGGAGAGAACCCGATGGTGTCAGACCCTGACATCAACCACGTCAAAGAGTCTTTGAAGAAGCTAGACCTCCTTGTAGTTCAGGACATTTTCATGTCCGAAACCGCCGAGCTCGCACATGTTGTCCTTCCATCAGCATGCTTCGCTGAAAAAGATGGAACATTCACAAACACTGAGCGCCGTGTCCAAAGAGTCCGAAAGGCGGTTGACCCACCAGGGGAAGCCCGTCAGGACTGGGAAATAATCACGCAGATAGCTACCCGGATGGGTGTGGAAATGAGCTATGCTTCTCCAAAAGAGATCATGGATGAGATAACTCGTCTGGTTCCAATATACGGCGGAATGCAGTTTGAAAGACTAGAAGGCGAGGGACTGCAATGGCCCTGCCCTTCAAAGGAACATCCAGGAACCAAATACCTACACAAAGACAAGTTTTCAAGAGGACTGGGGCTCTTCTATCCAGTTGAGTATCTTCCACCTGCTGAACAAGTAGACCATGAGTATCCCTTCATCTTAACAACCGGCAGAGTGCTCTTCCACTACCACACTGGAACTATGACGCGTAGGTCACCGACTCTGAACATGCAGCTCTCAGAAGGCTACGTCGAAGTGAATCCCGAGGATGCTAGAATGCTCAGGATAAACGATGGTGAAAAAATCAAGGTGAAGAGCCGAAGAGGAGAGATCAACATCAAGGCAAGAATCTCAACTATCGTGCCTGAAGGAATAATCTTCATTCCGTTCCACTTTGCAGAAAGCCCAGCCAACATGCTCACGAACCCGGCTCTTGACCCAAAGGCAAAGATACCCGAACTCAAAGTATGCGCTGCGAGAATCGAAAAGATCTCCTAACGTTCCATCGCCGCTAAATGCTTAGAAACAAGATATCCATCTCTCTCATCATCTTCGTATTATATCCATTGTTTTGTCTGCGCATTGATACATAGAATGCAGTCTGCCAGCGAAGCCAAGAATGGAAGAATTATCTTTGATGCTGTCGCTGCAATCCATAAACTCTTTTGGGTTTCCCTCGACGATTTAGAGTTTTGCTCCAGCCATTACTGAGGCAGTATCCAGCGAATATTCTTCCATTTTGGTTAGAGCATGGATGGATTTGAGTTCTTTAGGTCTAACCTCGCGGTTTGGGTGGAACATTCGACCTTGGCAAGCATTGGGGGGATATGTTTACGTAGTTTTGTTACATAATAGTAATATTTATATTACTGTAAAGTAATTTTTCCCTTGCAATGAGCAGGGCAGATATGAAGCTTAAACTCCGGATTATGAGGGGCGAAGAAACCATATTTGAGATACCCCTCTCCTTCTCAGATTGGCCAAGAGAGCATCTCATGGATGAGCTAGAGTCGACAGAGGAGGAGTTTCAGAGGCTGTCAAGACTGTTTGCCACGCTCTCTAACATGACTCGTCTTATGATGATGAAACGTATCATGGAGGAGGAGGATCACACTGCGAGTTTTACAGACTTTATGCGGGACCTGAACCTGAATCCGAAGTTGGTAAGAGAGTACACTAGAAGGTTAACCGAGTGCGGCCTCCTTGAGAAAGTTGGACGGGGCAGATACCGTTGTTCTCGGTCAGGAGAGACTAGCTTCATCATGTTGAGCCTTGCTCTTAGACGACTGATGGAGAGTTTTAATGAATAATAGGGGGTGAGAGTAGGCGTTGACGTATTTTTATTATGAGGAGATCTCTAGAGAACTTGAGAGGGCGAAACAGCAAGAACCGTCGGAGACAAGATGGAGTATTAAAGAAGACAGAAGCGACTTTTCTAGGCAGACTTATGAACCATATAGGAGAGGGTATGTGTTTGAAAATACACCAAAACCTGAGCCTTTCGAACCTATTGAGCCACTCTTTCGGAGGAAACCTCGACCAGGCGAGTTCAGGCTTGAAGGGAACCTTAAGGTGTTGAATGAGCCTCTCACGGACTTAATTGACTATGGTACTGAGGTGAACATCTTTAAAATATCAGCTAAAGATGGGGATACGTCCAATTGAATGCCACAAAGGGTGCTGACGACATCGAGGCTAAAGGGTTTCTACCGCATGTTTCGGTTACCTAGAGATATTGAGGTTGGGAAGGCTTCCTTCAGAGAGAATAACCGGGTACTCGATGAAACGATTCCTAGGCAAGCGAATTCTCCCGAGCTATGGGCTGAGGGGGAGGTGGAGTAACACAGATGGTGGAGATTCTGGATATAGACTATAACAGCCTAGTCGAACTGGTAGGTACTGCACATTTCACCCAACGAAGTATAAACGATGCCTTAGAAGCAGTTAGGTCTAAGAGGCCAAAAGATGTTGCGATTGAACTAGATATGAAGAGATATCGACAATTGAGTGCCTACTGCGCAAGATGTCCCAAAGCAGCTTTCTGCAAAGGTCTATGTGAATTCACTGGAGCTGCAGATGCTCTTGGAAATGTTGACGCTAACATTTGGCTCATAGACATGACAGAGGAGGAGATGAGGCGTAGAATCATACTATGGTCAAACCTTTACGAGAGGCCATACATGGGAGTAGCGATGCCGAACTACGGCGAAGATCTTGCCAGACTCTGGGAGATGGGCTACAAGGAAGCCGTAATTGAACACTCTGAGAGGCAAATTGAGGCTCTGCGAAGGATTAATCCAGCAATACCTCGGGTATTGATCGATGAACGAAATGTGTTGATGGCAGCGAGACTAGCATGGATCGCCTCGAAGGAGCCTTCTCAGAACTCGAAGATTCTAGCCTTTGTCGGAGCTGCACATGTGAAGGGCATAAAGGACTTACTTGCGAATCCTTCAAAGATAAGGGACAGATTCAGAGCATTCAATCTATCCTTCTCAGAGCCTACCTTAGTTAGAAGGGTGGCCGTTCAAGCGGCTTGAGGTTTTCACTCCGCCTCAAATATTGCCATCATGGCTTTGGAAACACTTGTTTTTCTCCAATTTCAGGCATGTATCATGGGCAGATTCAAACTACAATGAGGGTTTCAAAGGACTGACTAGCTCATGCTACAGTTCCTTAACTATTACATAAGCGGTGTTTCTGAAGATGGATCCGATACCTCGGAGGATGCTTGATGAACTGGGGATCAAGCCTTCGGATGCCATAAGAAAGAAGTTTTTACAGTGAGTGGTTGAAGAGAAGATGAAGAAGCGGCTTCAGAAAGGAGAGTAGTGGTAAAGACCGTTAGGAAAAAGGAGAGGGTGATATGATAGGCTTTTCTGATGCGTCTCGACAATCGTTCTTCCTAGGGCGTTTTTGTATATGCCTCCAGAGAGGTAGCTAGTAGAAGAGTCGCAGACATTAACATAAGCGGATGGATCCACACCATAAGTAATGTAAGTGTTCCTTAACCGGTCATATGTGTAGTTCCGAACTTTTGCATAAGCTTCTTTACTTCGGCGAGATATAGAACTATATAGAGAGTGATTGGTTGAGTACTCCGCCTGAAATCGCTTGGATAGTTCCGGTCGTTATACCTCTACTCATTGGCTTGTTGGTTGGCTATATTGTGAAGCATACGATTAAGCTAGCCTTCGCCTTAGTGGCGCTGGTCATCCTGCTTGTGTTCACAGGTTTCATAAGCATAACTTATGGAGATGTCTTCGACCAAGCCTTGAAGCTACTGCCTAAGATAATAGAGACCGGAAGTGGATTAATCAACCTACTTCCCTATTCAACTGTTACATTTATCATTGGTTTCGTAGTTGCATTGTGGAAAAGCTAAGTTCAACAAAAACGATGCAGCAACACACAGTCCGCTAGTAAGAGTTACCAATTCAACAAGGTAGTGCAAAAAAAGGAGTATTGAACTAGGTCGCCTGTCTAGGCCTTCTTACCTTCTGTCGAAGTAGGGGCTTTTTCCTTTTGCAGAAAGCGGGATTCCCATGATGATGCTAGCTTCAGGGAGCATTTTCAACCTCGCCGCAGCAGTTCCGATCCGATACATAATGCGGTTGTCAACGTTGAGCATGCTGGCCGTCTTGACGGCTGAGCCTAAGGCTATTCCCAAGTCCAGTGCCTTAAAGAGACATGTCGGCCCGAGGAAGTCTCGTCCGGCCCTCTTTTCAGCCTTCTCGAACTCGTCGCAACTGGCATACCCGCAGGCTCCACAGTTGAGACCAAACTTTTTGTTTCCTTTTACACCTATGAGGACGACGGCTTGAGAGTCTCTTACGTTTCTTGCATCCCGTTTGAAGCCTTCAATATTCCGTTCTCCTCCAATCTTCTCCATCTCAGCAGCAAGCAGCTCCATCTCTGACCCGTACACCACAGCTGTCAATATGTCGTCGACGCCGCCGCTCTTGGGGGCTGTCCTAGCTGAGACGAGCATGAGCTTTGATACAGATAGTATACCTTCCTTCTCACATTCATCGCTTGTAACTACTGGCAACAGGACCACCCTTCATAGATGGTATAGGAGAAACGGTTCTTAATAACTTGCATAGCGCGTTACTACGCTGGCGGAGTCAAAAGCAATGTAATCCATCTCTTACAGTTTAGAGACCCAGTTAAGCCTTTATCTAGTCCCATAAGATAGTAGGGTTGGTTATAGTGTATGTCTAAATGCCAGAGATGCGGAAAAGAATTCAGGCAGGGGCAGGTTTTCTGCTCAAACTGTGGTGCTCCTATCTCTGGAGCTGCTACCAGCGTAAAGTATGAGATCAAGTATCGCCCCTCATACTCTATGCTCGTTGTGAAGCTTGAGGCTGGAGAGTCGATTGTTGGTGAAGCTGGAGCCTTAACCTATATGAGCCCTAACATCGAGGTCAGGACAAAGATGCGGGAGCGCGGTATCCTAGGCAGCCTCGGTCTCTCATTCCTTGGCGGACAATCATTCTTCGTCAACGAATATTCAGCGACAAATGGCGCAGGAGAACTAGGCCTTGTTTCAGCTCCACTAGGCGACATAGAGGTTATGGCTGTTAGACCAGATAGAGGCTACATAATCCAAAAGGCTGCTTATGTAGCTTCAACGCCAGGTGTAAACCTAGACATCCAGTGGCAAGGCTTCACGAAGGGGCTTTTTGGTCAAGGTCTCTTTATGATAAAGGTTTCAGGGTCAGGAGATCTGTTCATCAACTCTTTCGGCGCTCTTGACCATCACACGCTTGGCCCTGGAGAGAGGCTGATCGTCGACAACTTTCACCTTGTCGCCTTCAGTGATAGCTGCCAGTATAGGGTTACAAGGTTTGGAGGGTTGAAGGAAACTATACTTAGTGGTGAAGGCCTTGTGACGGACATTACAGGGCCTGGGGAAGTCTTCATACAGACAAAGAATCTGCGGGAGTTCGCTCAGTGGTTGTGGACGTTGATTGAGCCGATGGTTCGTTCAAGAGCTCGCTGAAGGCCCCACTGTGACATTCCTCGACCTAAATCTGCTACATGTCTTCAGAGACTATCTTGAGGAGGCATTTGTAAGAGGCCTAAGATAGCTATGATACGATGGTGAAGGTCTACTACAAACTAAGTTCAAGGCTTACCCACTACAATTGACCCCGCATATGACCAAGTCACGGAAATCACTTATAAGCCTCCTACTCAAAGCCTCTGCATTCCATGAGGTTCTAAGACTTTGAGCTTTATTCGCAGAACAAGAGACATAGTAACAAGCTACCTAGTCTTTGACAAAAGCTTCAGGCCCCTACTATCACTAAGCATCTTGACAAACTCAAGTGGAAGCCTATGGACACCTCTACTAGGCCTCTACCTTACGAATAACCTAGCTGTACCCGTTATCATGCTAGGATTGATAACTACGGTACAGCAGTTGGTCTCAAGCTTAGCTGTTCTTCCATCAGGTCTTCTATCGGACACGTACGGGAGGAGAAGGATGATGATCATGTCTATGGTCTTCTCAATTCTTGCCATAGCAACCATATTAATGGCGAAGGAGCTGCCTTGGCTTTTTCTGATCTCAATCTTCCAAGGACTTAGCACAGCATTTATGGATCCATCTCGGTCTGCCTATGTGATAGATATTATCCCACATGAGAAGCGGGGAATGGCGTATGCAACTCTTTCGTTTCTGCAAAGCCTGAGCGGTATTGTGGCTCAATTTGCAGCTACACTTATAGTGGCTGTCCTAGGCTTTCAATGGCTATTCGTGGTAGCCGCAGCGCTGGAACTCGTCTCCCTGATTGGAGCTACCTTCTTCTTGAGGGAATCCCTTAACAGAGACTCTACTCATGGACGGATTCGCACAAGGGTGACTCTGGGACAGATCAAGGAAAACGTGAACATGCTGAAGAACCCCCCTCTGTTAGCCGTGTTGTTCGGGGTCATCTTCCACCAGTTGGGACTAGGCATTCAAAACCCTTACTTATCCGTCTACGCAAATCAGATACTACTTTTCCTTCCAGCCAGCGTAAGCCTCATGCTGAGCTTGGAGCGACTAGGCATCTTCATAGGACACTTCCCCAGCGGGAGAATCGTCGACGTATATGGTGAAGAGATCGCCTTTGCATTCCACATCTTTGTCACGTCTCCTCTGATGATAATGTACATGTTCAGCACAAACCTAGCTTTTGCAGGCCTGATACTCTTCGCGTGGGGCTTGACCTTCGGATTGGACAGTGTGAGCAGACAGAAGCTCATCGCAAAGTACAGGCAGGAGTCAGGCACTGCAGCAGCTTTCGGAACAATTAGCTTAGTCTCAGGGATGGTCTCACTTGTATCGCCAACCATTGGCGGCTGGATCTGGACGACAACCTCCCCACAGACGGTGTTCTATGCCTCAGCCGCGGTAAACGTCATAGGTTCTCTACCTCTATTCGCGTTATGGCTTCATGGACGAAGAAAGAAAGCTAGAACATAGGAGTACGGCTATGAACCCATGTTTGGCAACTTCAAGAAAACGTGCGTATCAAAGACTTTACTTGCATCGGTGCCCTAAATGTCGGTATGCGAGTATTTGACCGTAAATTATACGCCCCCAAGGAGCAACACTTTATCAAATAGACTATCCAAGCATATTACTCATAGCTGAGCTGGAATCTGACCACTGACGATGAACTAGGAATACGTATGAAATTCATTTCGTATATCAAACGGAGACTCATGCTTAGCCTGAGGGGTTTAGGTTATGGGTTAACGGGTAATATGAGGGTCTTTGCCCTCCGTGACACCCTTCTTCTAACTTCCCAGGGGCTTAACGGAGGGCTTACCGTCATATACACTATGAGTGTGCTAGGTGCAAGCGCCATAGATGTAGGCCTACTAGGCTCTGTGAATGCTCTAGCAGGCATTCTCTTCCTCCTAGTTGGAGGATGGATGGGCGACCGCTACAACAGGAAGAGGCTATTCCTTCTCGGTTCAGGCCTCCGAATGCTTAACCCATTAGTGTTAGCACTGGCCCCATCCTGGCAGTACCTTATGGTTCCCAGCGTTACTGAGGCGATAGGATTGGCAATTGAGAACCCTGTGGGCTTTGCGGTTAGGGTCTCCTCAGTTGGTCTTCTATCGTTTACAAGGGCTACGGCGACGCTGTACACGATTCATGCCATTGTCAACATGATTGTTCCCCCATTCGGTGCTGCTCTAGTAACCCAGCTTGGAGGGCTAGAGTCGTTGAGGGCTATCTTCCTAGCCGAGGCCTTCCTGAATGTGGCAGCATGGGTCTACACATACAAGAGGCTGAAGATTCCTGAGACGGATCCATCAACGACACATGGAAAGCAGCAGCTGAGCCTAAGTCAATTTCTAAGCGATGTAAAAGAGACTTACCGCGTATCACGTAAAGAGGGCACGTGGATGTTTCTTCTCCTCTCAGCCTCAGCGCCATGGGTATTTGATGTTGACGGTAACTTCCACAATGTCTATGCAAAGACCGTCTGCAAGAGCTCCCTAATGACCATAGGTTTTCTCTCCTCTGTCAGCGCCTTCACCTCGATGCTTCTTTTCATACCTGTCGCTAATCTGGCAGAGAAGAGGGGGAGGATGAGAGTAGTGATCATGATCCGGCCTATCCAGTATGTTGGCTACATCCTACTCATCTTGTCTGGAACCTTCTTTGTACCAGGCGTAACCCCATTAATGCCAATTCTTGTCTGGGCACTGCGGACGGCAGGCGGAGTCGGCGGACCTGGCTGGGAGGCTGCATCCATACAAAATATGCCGACGAAGAGGATCTCAACATGGATTGCACTGCAGAATTTCATTTCCTCGGTGTCCAG
>JAWBNY010000008.1:0-15617 GCA_038826985.1 Bathyarchaeia archaeon
GATAGTCCAAAGATAGCCCGTCGACGATTATAGCAACGGGTGGTTGAAGAGTGGAGCTTATGAAGGCCAGAGTCGCCATAATAGTCACCAAGCCGAGCAGAGCTCCTAAGACCCTCAACCATGAATGCCTCTGAACAGCTCTCACCTTCGAGACACGTTTCTGCCGTTGCCTCTTGCTCAAAAGAGGTTTGTCACCTACTCTTTTCTGAAACGTTGAACTCTATTTCAGTTCGCATCTGCTTCAGCTAATATTAACTTGACGAGCGTGACACTATTAATCACTTCAACCGGCCTGCACGCTGCTTCTGATAGCAGAACATTCGATTCGTCAGAACGGCTAGTTCTGGGCTAAGTATGGTCTTTACAGCAAGTCGTCTCATCAGCGCCGCCTATGACGAAGCCCCGATGCTGTCTATGTTTAAGCAGACGTTGGAACATTGTATTCATAACGCTGCTATGAAAGTCAACAGCAATTATAAGTGAGGAAGAAAAAGTACATACGTTCTTATATAAGTCATGGTCACATATTTCGCAATGTGGGTAGAGAATTAATAATAAAACTAACGAAATGGGATGGGTATTTAAAGGTAAACTTTACGACTCTGATACTATTAGCAGTATTGATTCTTTCAACCATATCAGTAATGAATGACTTACAGATACCATATTCTATCATAGTAAATAAAGTATCCAAGATCAAAGTTTTTCACATTAATCTTACTGGAAGCAATATAACAGATACGTTCATAATTTTGCTTCTGTTTTCTCCTATAATATTTTTTCATCCAAATGTAAAGAAACTAAAAAAATATATGATATATATTCGAGTTACGTTTTTGTCATGTTTTATTATATTATTATGTTTGTGGGATGCTAGTATTGTAAATATTTGTATTTTAGGATTAGCCTTAGCTTACACTATAATTCTAAGCTATGGAATACACCTAGAAAACCGTGTTGAGTTTGCTAGATTCATGTCTATGTTTATCTTTTGGATAATGCTTGTAGCTGCAGTTGTTCAAAGTCTTGCAGCTGCGTATTGGTTCATTTATCCAAGCAGGCTGTCATCTTTCATAGTTCAGGTGGCTTGCTACTTTGCTGAGATAGAGCTTCAGTTCTTCTCAGTCTTCTCGGAACTTTCATCACTGTTAATACTTGTCCTACTCTTCTCCCCTGCTGTTCTCCTTTTTTATTCGGGCAGAAAAGGAATACAGCCGACCGCGTCTCCACCTAAAGATGTGCCACAGTTCCTTAAGGATCCTATCGGTCCTGTTCTCCTTATCGCTGGGTTCGGCCTCTCACTTATTGCAGCTGCCTATCCGCTCTTTCCATCGCTGAATCCGGGGCAAGAACCTTACAGCGTTGACTTCAAGTATTACAAGGCAGTCCTAGACAGACTCGCTGCCCAAGGCTTCTCAGCAAACCTATGTCCACCAGATAGAGTTCTATCTTATGCCTTCATCTACACATTCCACAAACTCCTCGGTACATCGGTCTCCGCAACATTGATGTATCTACCACTTATCCTAGGGCCTCTCTTTGTAGTCCTAACCTATCTGCTGGGGAGGGAACTCTTAAGAGACCTAAAGCTGGCTGGCTTAGCATCCCTCTTCGCAGCAACATCATATACCGTGACCGTAGGAATGTTCGCAGGCTACTATGCGAACTGGCTGGCAAACTGCTTCGCAACCTTCTTCCTCTATTCTTTCGTACGATGGAACAACACTCACTCAGTTTACGTTGGTTTATTGATGATACTCTCTTCATTTATGATACTTCTAAGCCACATGTATACTTGGATCCTGTTGATGGCGGCCGTAGTCTTCTACTTCATCATAGATATCCGCAAATATGTGCGTTCACGCAGCTTTCTCAAAGTATCAATCATCCTTCTCTTCCTCCTTGCAATTCCAGCCGCAGACCTGATACGTATCTCACTCCTAAAGGCGGTAAGTAGCTACGACGCAAGTATTGGTCTTCTACGCTCCCTCAGAACAACTAATTTTCTGGAACTAAACAAAAACCTCATGAATACCTTCCACCGCTTCTCCGCTGGCTTCCTAGCAAACAGCCCAGTACTGCTACTCTCAATCATTGGCTACTCATTACATAAACGTTCAGACGACTTTCATCGACTCCTTTCTTGTATGTTAATTATCTCTATACCCTTAATCCTGTTTGGTAACACCGCTAGCATCCAGAGCAGAGTCCTATACGTTCTGCCCTTCCCGGTTATGTGTGCCCTAGGTCTGATGAACGTGGGCCTCATCTTTGCCAATTCTTTCGACCAGCAATCGTTTCGAAAAACGTACACCTCAACGGTACTGGTCGTCTGCCTCAGCCAGTTGAACTACCTTCTCCGGTCAATGGCAACCTTGGTCGGCTTTGCAGGGTGAAGACCTAAATTTTGGCTGGAGCAAACATCTAAGTTGTCGGCAGGCACTGAAACCAAGGCATTCATCAAACCGTCGACCACGATGCTCCTTTATATTACCTCAAGCCTCTCTGTGAACTGTGTCCATCAACACGATTCTAGTCACAGGAGGAGCTGGATTCATAGGCAGCCACCTTGTGAGAAAGCTACTTGAACTCGGATTCAAGGTCAGAGTGCTAGACAATCTAAGCACAGGGAAGAAGAATAACTTAGCTGGAATACTGGGCCAACTGGACTTCATCAAAGGAGATGTAAGGAACATCCATGTTCTTGAAGAGGCGGTTCAAGGCGTAGACGCCATCTTCCATCTAGCAGCTCTTACCGATGTGCATGAATCGTTAGAGAAGCCTACCCTATACCATGAGGTGAACTGCACAGGTACATTGAACATGCTCGAAGCGGCTAAGGGTAAGGTAAAGAAGCTAGTATATGCATCCACAGCCGCGGTCTACGGGAATCCACAGAAGCTCCCCATAAGCGAGACAGACACTTTGAACCCTATTTCTCCATATGCCGCAAGCAAACTCTCTGCAGAGAACTATTGTATGGCCTACCTCCGGTCATATGGGCTTAAGGTGACAGTACTGCGGCTATTCAATGTCTATGGCCCGGGTCAGAGTGGGGAGGGTTACTCAGGGGTCATAGCAAAATTCATACACAGGATAAAGAGGGGGCAACCACCAATAATATTTGGCGACGGAACACAGACAAGGGACTTCATATTCATAGACGACGTAGTGAGTTTCATTCTAAGGGCACTTGAGAGAGATGTAGCTGGAGTCTATAATGTGGGCACTGGCGAATCTACCTCGATAAGGTATCTGGCTGAACTGATCCTAGAACTCATGAATAGACGAGACCTTGGAGTAGTATTCAGCGACAGTAGGCCAGAAGATGTCTTACATAGTATAGCAGATATGTCGAAGTCTCTCTCTATTCTCGGCTATGCATCAAACATTTGCCTACAAGAAGGGCTAAGCCGATTGTTGGAAAATAACAAGATCTAATAAGCTCCACTATCAAATGCAGGTCTGCTCATCCCCTTTGTTCGCAAGTGTCTTAGTTCCTGTTGGCATGCTCTACAAAAAACAAATGACGGGTTTAATTTGTATTAACTCTAGGTATTTACCCTAATAGATATAGTTTTGAAAACATAATCCTAGACGATATAAGAAAAAAGGGAATTTATGCTAGGTTCTTAGATTACAGGTGTTGGTCTTGTGTTTGTAGAATATCATCTTTGTTCATCACTGAATTGTCCTTACAATACCTTGCCTTCTAAGTATTTTCACTGCAAGCAATGCTAATATTGGAACAACAAGCAGAGGCAGTATAGCCCAAATGATTTGGGTGGCTATAAGTCCAAGCGTGTTTGCTCGGCTCGATGTTGTAAAGGCTGTAGAATCGATCGTAGTATAGCTTCCTCCTACTCGGGGTATGATACAGTCTAGAAAGATTCCAGAGAGAACTACATTGTTTGTTTTGTCAGGTTGAAAAGGTTCACCTACATGACCAGCATCGTTGTATACCTGCAGAATTATGGTCAGTCCGCCTTCAGGCGCCGAGATTCTGAAGATCTCATACACTCCCTCGTCAAATACAGTGCCGCTGATTTGTTTTGAGGCTAATAGAGTCGTTCCTGTTGAATCATAGATTCTGTACTCTTGCGACCATCTTGAGAATCTTTCGTAGTCATAGGCATAAAGCGATAGGTAGTAATCTCCCTGTGGAAAGGTTAGAGTGAAATTCATATATCCGTGGTATGGTTGGCATCGTTCGCCTCCATCATCCCAGCTTGCAAGTCTCCAACCGGGGCCACCTCCAGTATCAGGGAGCGCCATTGTATAGTATACTTCTCTCGGATCAGTCTGAGTAGAATGCCAGTCTCCCCATGCATATTCAAAAGCAGGATACTGGATCTTGACTGTTTCGGATACTACATAATATGTCCCATCTATGTCGTAGGTGATCTTTGGCGGAGATGTTGGCACATACTCGTCATAATATGGTGGGTTCAGTCTGTGATAAGGCAGTCCTAGAATTTGGTTTATAGCCCAGTTATATGGTGGATTAGGGAGCTCTGTGTAGCCACCGATAGGAACCGAGAACGCATCAATAGGAGTTTCTAGATATGTCTGAGGCGCATTTGGCAGGATATGTCCACATGAGCCGTATGTACCAAACGGGCTTCCTTTTGGATTGAACAACCAGTCGCCCTTGGTAATAGTATCTTCAGCTACCCACTCAACGATTCCTGAGGAACATGAGGCAGGGATGGCAGCTATCGGAGCATACAAAATACCAGCAAGTGTAAACAAGAGTATTATTTTCCTTTTGTCCCACATTATAATAACCGCTGAAAATTTTTGCAACTCCATTTATTTAAACATGACCATCAATTCGGGGAATAGCATCATCATACTATGCGTAACAAGTGTTTAGAAAAAAATCTATTATTTGCGCTAATATGGAACTCAATCACTTCTATTGTTCATCGGGAACTCACAATTGCACAGTTATCGATTTCTGTCTTATACATAATTTATTTCGCTAACTAGTAGCGACATATTTGTTGCCCACCTGCGTTATCTAAAGGCGGGATGCTTTCGAAGCCCTAGGATGCCACCTAAGTTCATCGAACCTAAAGCCTATAACAACAATCATGTATAAGGATATGCATGAACAACGCCATATATAAAAGGAGGAATGACAAGTTCGAGCTCTCCAAGAACTCGACGTATCTAAGTGTGGCTATCTGAAATATCTTTAATCACATAAACCAATCTTGACCTGGATATAGCAAATAACGAATGGTGATATTGAACGGTAGACTACTTAATACTTGCATCGAGTTTCAACAAATGGGCAGGACCAAACAATCATCTCCTAGATATGTGTAACTATTTATATAAATATCTAAGAATTGATCTAGAGCTGATAACACATAAAACTAATTTTCAAAGGTCTTTCTTTAAATCAATAAGTTTTCCAATATTGCCTATTCTTAGAGGGTCCTCAAGTGATGATAAGACGCACATAAATCTCCGCCTAGCATCTACATTGATAAACATAAAAATAATAAGAACACTCGTCAAGTCATATATGATCCCTAGAAATAAAATTTTTGTCAATGCAAGTGTAGATACATTGTTCCAATCATGTTTAGCTAGTGGGGGTAAGGTAAGAGCAGGATACAATGTTTTTCCAAGTGGATATTCACTTCTCTATCGTGCTATGGACTATATTGCAGCAAGACATACAATAGATAGGATATTGGCTCATACACAATTCCAGAGAAAACTCTATCAGAAGATAGGTATAGAACAAAATAAGATATCAATCATCCCCCACTGTATAGATACTGAGAGAATTGCGTTAATGGCTTCTGGCGACGTATCAAAATTGGAAATCGATAAACCAATAATCTTCTATGCGGGTAGACTCTACAAAGCCAAAGGAATTTGTGAGCTGGTGTCCTCCTTCCAAAATCTAGCTCAGAGGATATCGTCGACCCTAGTAATTGTTGGAGATGGCCCCCTCAAAGAATGGATTTTTCAGAAAGGAATAGAAATAGAACGGAAATATCACAGTTCAAACATCCTTTTCCTGCAGGGATGGAGACCTCCACAGGAATTCTTAAAGTATATGTTACGTTCTGACGTTGTAGTCCTCCCTTCATATTCTGAGATGTGTCCTATCGTTCTCCTTGAGGCTATGGCGCTGGGAAGAGCTGTGGTCTCAACAGACGTTGGAGGAATTCCTGAGCTTATTCAAGATGGATTTAATGGATTGCTTGTTAGACCAAGAGATGAAAATGAGTTGGAACAAGCTCTGTTAAAACTGATATCTGAACCTGGTTTAAGGCAGAAATTAGGCCATAATGCGTTTCAAACTATTTTAAGAAATCATGATGTCTCAGTCTTAGCACCGAAATTTTTACAATTCATGGAAGAAAATAATTAGTACATAAGTTAGAGCTGAAACGAGGCTATAAAAATGATATACCTAAAACAACAAAGGAAAGACATAGTTATCCACGCAATACTTATGATATGCTATTTGATAGGTGCAACTTTTAGGCAACCTGAATTGATTTCATTGCTGTTCAGGACAGCGATTCTTCCTATATCAATATATTTTTTAGGGTATGCAATAAGAACAACGCTGAAAAACCAGTTTCCTATCAGTGAAAAAACGCTACCATCAATTATTGCTACTGATGTCTACCTGAGCATTAGCTGTTTTTTGCTAATATCTCTCTTCTTATCAGCCATAAAGAGACTTAATCAAACCAATTTGACAGTCGTACTTATCACAATTACAGTTGCATGCATTCTCGTTAAACATAGATTAGGCCACTACGACCAAGATGGGAGAGTAGAGATTACAAAACGGAGTAAGATAACAAACTCAGTGTACACGATCATCATTATATTTTTTGGGTTGTCTATTGCGGTTGCTTTTAGGTCAGGATTTTCTTGGCCTTCGATGCCTGGTTGGGATGTTTATGTACACATAGGCATGTCAAAAT
Source organism: Bathyarchaeia archaeon (assembly GCA_038826985.1). GTDB lineage: Archaea > Thermoproteota > Bathyarchaeia > RBG-16-48-13 > JAWBNY01. Next base: position 6,966 of record JAWBNY010000008.1, read on the forward strand.
GGATATTGGATAACGAAGGACTACCGCATGGTATACCGTTTACAATGCATATTCCTCCCTATCCGTTAATTTTTCATCTTCTAATAGCATCCATATCCATGTTACTAGAAATTGATCCTTATATTATTTATTTTTATGCACCATTTATATCAATTCCTATTTATGGACTATTAGTTTTTTACATGTCTCTACATTTTACAGAAGATAGATGGCAGTCATTTGCTGCCGCACTGATGGCAATTACTATTTGCGGTGGAGAGGTATTGCTTGGGCCACACTATTTCTTTCCATCCACTTTTTGGGTTTTGATGTTTCTTCTGTTGGTATTAGTACTTGAAAAACAAAACAGACATAAGTCAGGTATATTAACTACATCTATATTCTTTGTCATATGTTATTCTATATATTATTTACCCTTAGTTACCGCTTTTCCTATAATTGTCTATTATGTTCTAATACGAAATATTTCAAAAATCCATCTTAATATTATATATTTGGCATGTACAAGCGTTATGATACCAATATCCTGGGTATGTAGTAGCTTGATTTCTACAAGCATGTACTCCATTAACAGCAAAATAGGGATTTTAAGACAAGCATACCCAGACCTAATGCTAATGTTCATACTTATTGGTATCCTCATAGTATTGGTTCAGCTAGTGGATCTCAGACAATTGAAACCTATTCACTATTTGCTTCCATATATAGCTTCATTGTTAAGTATATATTTCTTACCACAATCGTCTTCTATAAGGATAGAAACGGCCTTAAGAAGTTATCTTGCTATAATATGTTCCATTCCATTTAGGTGTATTAGAGATCTTTTTTACAAACCGGGAAGGGTTGTCGTGTTTATCCGCAAACAAAAATTGATACAAATTGTAATAAGACAGTCACGTTGGATACCAAACATCCTTTTAATATGTATAATTGTTTTATTCTCACAGCCCTATCTGGTATATGCAAGCATAGTTCCATACATGTCCAACATATCTGAAGACGAGTACCTTGCAGCTCAATGGCTTCGTGAGGTTTCCCCTGCAAACAGCTACATCTTAACGGATCCCTCTACCGGTTGGATCTTCAGGGGGCTTGCACTCAGAAACTGTTCAACAGCTTTTATTGTGGATGGAAGTATGCCATCACCGATGTATGGGCCCGGAGCCAACCTGTCAAAACTCATTCATAGTTTTTTCAAAGAAGAAGACCCAGCTAGAGCGATCTCTTATTTGGACATGTTTTCAAATCTACCAGTATACGTAGTCATAACGACAAGAACGGTTGCTTGGGCGAGCCAAGAATCTGCAGATGCGATGTTCTGCGCTCCTGTCGATTTGAAGATAAAATATTTCTCGGGAATGGATAAATTCTCCTCTTCTTTCTTCACCAATCCAATAAGATGGAAAACAGTCATAATATATAAGATAGCCAATACTACAAATTGCTGTATAGATTGTATAGCTTTATCGTCTACATAGACAACAACAGAGCTAATCATTGTTAGAGGCTATTTTCAGATATACATCTTCTAGTCTTCTGAGTACAATTCTCCAGTCATACTTTTCAATCGCAGTTATTCTTGCATTTTGCCCCATCTCAATCCGTAGGTCTCTTCGCTCTACTAGAGTCAAAATCGCTTGGGCAATAGCTTCGGAATCTCTCGGGGGTACGAGCAGACCATTATGGCCATGAACTATGACCTCGTTTATCCCTGGTATGTCGGATGCAACGATTGCTTTTCCGCACGACATAGCTTCGAGTAGGGAATATGGCATGCCTTCTCTTACGGAGGGTAGGACAAATATCGAAGCTTGCTGATACATTTTCAACAAGTCCTCGCGTTGAAGAGAACCTAAAAGAAGAAAGTTTCGAGATAAGTGCGCTTTATCAATAATTGACTTGATTTTTTGCCGTATTGGTCCATCTCCAACTAAAGCGAAGACTATGTCACTACGTTTCCTACACACCGTTTTAGCTGCGTTGACTAGATATTCAAGACCCTTCTCAGGAACAAATCTTCCTGTCCATAGGACGATTTGTTCCCCACTATTTTGCTTTAATGGCTTGAAGAATTCAGTGTCTACTGCATTTTGGATTACTGTAGTTTTTCCTTTTTGGCGCACATATTTTGAAACTTCATTGAGGTCAGCCTTTGTTAAGCATCTTATCACATCCGTGTTTTCGAATATCCAAGAAGCTACTGTTCTGATGTAGACAAGTTGAGCCAGTGTGAGTTGTCTGCTTCTTTCCGCCATGAAGCCGTGAATGGTCACCATCGTTGGAATACCCAGCTTTTTCGCTGCTCTGACTGCTTGGAGGGTTGTCAAAAATAGATGCGATTGACAATCAATGATGTTTGGCTGAATTTTAGAAATAAGCTGGTTCAGTCCTATAAAGAAAGGATACTTTCCACGGGGAACCACGAATTGGGGATGAAGATTGATTCCTGGAAGCTGCCATATAGTATACCTATCTGTTACTATTTGCTTTCTGACAGACCGGGTCTCGCTATTCCAGAGCAGGGTGCTAACTTTGTGGCCTCTCTTACTAAAGAGGATCGGAAACTCATTTGCTACCTCGGGATAGGTCCAGTAGGCAGCTATCAAAGCGATGTGCAAACAAATCACACAGATAGGGTTACTTTTGGTTCAATGGTATTTGGCTGACTTGTTCAAAGATGTTTCCGAGTCAATACGGTTACATGATTTGCCATCTGCATGAAGAAGCCTAAGGCATTGCAGATATTCTTCAGCACGTAGATTGCCAACAGTATGGACAGGTATACTACGCTCTCCCGCCTAAGAAAGTGCTCGATGTATCTCCTATAATACGTGACCGCTAGAATCGACAAAACTGTGAGCAGGGGAAGAATATAGGAGAGCCCGCAACCTATTGTTGTTGAGATGAAAAGAAAGGCTGTAGAGGTAAATAGGATTGGGACTATTGTGCTTAGGTCTCTGGTCTTAACCCAAAGCATGTAGAACCCGCGGCCGAACTTTATTTCACGCTTAAAGAATCTTTCAACTGTGAAGCCGTAGTTATGATAGACTACTATGCCGTCATCATACTCTATCCTATATTTTTTCTTTAAGACTCTTCTTTCAAGGTCTCCGTCTTCGTTGAGTCTAAGAGTTGGGTCGAAGAGGCCTACGTCGATAAGGATCTGCCTTCTATAGGAAATGTTGTCTCCTCCGCCTCTCTGGATCTCCGATATGTATACTCCGTTGCATAGGAGTTCTGCCATAAATCCTTGAGTCATTGGTAGGACTTTACCTCTTAAACCTGCCACATTATCGTCGAGACTCTGCCAACATTCTCTTGTTCTTTTTATCCAGTCGACATCAGCGATGCAATCAGAGTCTATGAAACAGCAGACGTCTGCATCTGTCAGAAGTATACCTTTGTTCCGCGCCGCAGATAAGCCACTCTGTTCAGCCCTTACATACTTGATGTTCAGTCTATGCGTATATGAGGTTACAACCCTTTCCACATCGTCTTTGGACAATGGGTCGTCTACGACGATTACGGAGAAGTCTTTGTCACTCTGTTTTGCGAGAGATTCTAAGAGAATTTGTAGGTTTGATGACGAATTATAGGTTGGTACAACCACTGTAAAATCCATCTTATGCTTACTAGCTTTGGGCAATGGCTCATAAATCTTCCATCACTCTTTTTGAGATTAACTCTTCTTTTTTAGCGGTAATTTCGCATTCACAAATATGAATCAATAAGTTGGAGCACTACAGTTTTGATAAGGCTTCGGCCAACGGTTTATGAACCTTAGGAATTGCCAGTCTCTCAGCAGCATCCGCCTGTTTACGTAAACTTATGGAGTCAATTTCATTTTTATCTTTGATCATGTCTATGCCCAGCATTTGCGCCTCCTGCATCCAAGGGCCCTCCCCGGAGACCAGTATAGGTTGAAGTAGACCGATATGATAGTATAGGGACGAAAGAGTGAAGGCTGGCCTGTATCTGGCAACGATGCCGAGAAAAGCATTTTTCACATAAGGTATAGCTTCCTCTGGGGAACCGTATCTATACCATTTTACGCCCTTAACTAAATGCATATATTTCCCAGCTTTGTGCGCCAAGGTATCGATTTTCAGCTCCGAAAGCTCCTGCGAAATTCTGGAGAGGATCAATGCCTGTCTGCGGTCATGTATCTGACCTACATGTAGCGCTAGATCATGTTTCCTATAGTATGCCTCTTCAATCGTTACGTAGGGCTTGGTTCCTATTGGAACCGTTGATGCTTCAAGGCCGTACTCTTCCCTAAGCAGTTTGCTAAGAAGGTATGAAGGTGTCACGACAAGTTCCGAATATTTAAGTTCGTTGGACAGAATTTCCATTATTTGCCTTGCTGTTCTCCTATCTGTACGTAGACTGTTATGATACGTGACTGTTAAATCCTCAACAAATGTAACTGTCCTAACACCTTGTCTATGCAGATGCATGGCTGCACCTGCACAGACGTCAAGAAAGACCATCGCGACAGTAGGCCTATAAACCGCCACCTTACTGGCAATATGATGGCCAATTGTGTTCCAAGTAATCCTCTTCGACAGGAGATATGTGGAGAAATGTTCATAGAACCGGCTCAAAACATTTTCTTTCTCATCTATAACCAAAATAGGGTTGAAACCAAAGCTATTGAGACTTTCAACTAACAAATCAACTCTATATCTTGTTCCTGGAGAAGTTGCGTAGACAGGGGTATATACAACACAACGATTCTCCGGATTTTGCTCTCTACCTCTCAATTTAATTTACCTGCCTAGCTTGAAGCTACGCTATTCCCACGGGAATGCGTCTTAATTCAGTTGCCATAGAATTAAGCCTCATTCTATTTTTGTCACTTTTTCTTTGAATCCTCTTTTTCTACCTGGGCTACTTGCCCAATCGCTAGGGATAATCATCTATCAATCTTGTCGTTCAATGTCTAACAAATCTGCCAATTTAGAGGCTTTAGAGACCGTTGCTAGTCGAGACAGGCAGAATATAATGTTCCTTCAAGAAGCCGTTCTTGAAGCCTAGGATACCGGTATGACTCCTCGCTGCATATATATTGAGACAAGCTTAGCCTCTTCCTCCCATATCCATCCTGCTAGCCTTAGATCTGTCAAGTCATTCAACTACATCTATCAGCATCCTAATATTGAAAAGAGTTTACGATTAGGTTTCCCACAAAGGCATAATAGCGTCAGGTCTCATAGAGAACCCAGCTGCATTCATGGTCACTTGTTCAAGCTAATATTTTCAACGCTTGGATCCTGATTTGAAGAAGTCAGCGGGGATACCTACCATGAGAGTGAGTCTTAGAGTCCTAAACAATTCATGAAAGGGGACTTATGTCTACGGGCTGTATCTTCTGTTAGGCGAACTATATCTGCGAAGAGACCATCTTTAAGCAACCAGACACAGACATATATAAAGCATACATTGAGACCAGCCACTCAGGATCAATCTGGGGAGAGCATGTATGGGTAATGCGATGCACATTGCTAAGGTCTCAGCAAGAGGGGGGTTCAACCTCTTCTGGGGCTTAATAGCCTCAAACATGATCTCTGCGGCGGCTGTGATAATTGTTGCCCGGATGCTTTCCCCAGAAGAGTATGGTCTAGTCAAAGTAGCCTCAACAGCTCCAGGTCTATTAGTGCTCTTTCGGGACTGGGGGATGAGTGCAGCAATTATTAGATACATAGCTCAACATAGGTCAGAGAACAACTCCTCCGGCATCAAGACAACAATCCTCGCAGGTTCAAGCTTTTTGCTTGCTCTTGGGTTTGCCCTATGTCTTGTCTGCTTCTTTCTCTCCGAGTTATTGGCTGTCCAGGTCTTTAAGCGGGCTGATATCGTCTACCTAATTAGAGTTGCATCTCTCACCATCTTTGCTGGGTCACTGGTATCGATCTCAGAGGCTGTCTTCATAGGGTTCGAGGCAATGAACTACAGGAGCTTCATCCTAGTTTCCCAGGCCTTACTTAAGCTCCTTCTCTCGCCTCTTCTTATCTTGCTAGGTCTGGGGGTAATCGGCCCGATTCTAGGGGTTGTTTTAAGCACACTCCTTGCAGGACTAATAGGATTCACCTTGCTTTATTTACATCTTTACAAGAGACTTCCGGGACAGATTGAGAGTCTCTCTCAGACTGGAAATAGCATGCTTAGATATGGTATTCCGTTATTCATCTCTTCCATTGCAGGAGGCTTACTAACTCAGTTCAACAACTTCCTTATGGCTGCATACTGCTCTGACCAAGCAATCGGCAATTACTCTGTTGCATTGAACTTCACCGTCCTTATCTCATTCTTCAGCCAACCTATAGCTACGGTGCTTTTTCCCGCATTCTCAAAGCTGAGTTCGGAGAAAGATAAAAGGGAATTAGCTGTGGTCTTCAGACAATCAGTTAGATATGCTACACTCTTGGTAGTACCCGTGGCCGCAGCGATAATGGTTCTCTCCCAACAGGCCGTGTTCACTCTCTTTGGAAGCAAGTATGTCGATGCCCCACTGTACCTGAGTCTTCTATGTTTTGGCTCCCTCTACACTGCACTGGGAAGCTTGAGTATTAGCAGCTTCATAAACAGTCGTGGTAAAACGGAGATCAACATGAAACTCGGTCTAGCAAATACGTTAGTGGGTTTCCCGCTGTGCCTGGTGCTGGTTTCTAAGTTTCAGATTACAGGTCTCATCTGTGCAGGACTCATATCAACTGCTCCAAGCGTTATACTTGGTCTGTGGCTGGTCAAAAAGTACTGGGGTGTTACAATCGAACTTGATGCATCGGCTAAAGTCATCGCTGCTTCTGCCGTTGCAGCTCTAGCCACATATATTGTGGTTAGTATCCTTATTCTACCATACTGGATGTTGCTTTTTGGAGGCGGTCTACTGTTTTTCATAGTATACGCTGCTATGACTCCTATAGTCGGTGCGGTAACTAAAGGAGATTTGAAGAATTTGCAGGAGATGTTTAAAGAGTTTGATCTACTTTCAAGCATACTTAGCAAACCCATCAGCCTGATGGAGAAGTTAACTCGAAAGTAGGTAAGGAAAGAGATGGTGAAGTTATCAAATGTGTTAGTCACAGGTGGAGCAGGGTTCATCGGAAGCCATCTTGTAGATGCTTTGATGGAAAGAGTTGAGAAGGTCTGCGTATACGACGACCTCAGCAGCGGCAGTATTCTGAACCTCAACCATTGGCTGGAAAATCCCCGCTTCTCATTTGAACATATCGATATTCGTACACATGCTATTGACCTTACACGATTTGACACAGTATTTCACTTCGCAGCCAGTCCGGAGGTCAGAAAAGCGATAAGTAATTCAGAGTCCGTCTTCAAGCAGAATGTTGAGGCAACCTTTGCACTACTTGAAGCCGTCAGAAAAGCTGAAAACGTTGAGACCTTTGTTTTTAGCTCCTCTTCAACGGTTTATGGCGACGCAACGTTGATTCCGACACCGGAGGATTACTCTCCTCTTGAACCTATTTCACTATATGGTGCCTCGAAGCTTGCATGCGAGGCCTTGATAGCAGGTTACTCCCACTCATATGGTTTCAAGGCTGCGGTCTATCGTCTAGCAAACATCGTTGGGCCAAGGTCCAGTCATGGTGTGACGTATGATTTTGTACAAAAGCTAAAGAAGAATCCCCAGCAACTGGAAATACTGGGTGATGGAACCCAGACGAAGTCATATTTGTATATTGATGACCTTATCAGCTCGATCTTTCTGAGCCTTGGAAAGCTAAAAAATGGAGTAAACATCTTCAATGTAGGTTCCGAGGATCAGGTCGATGTTAAGACAATTGCCCAGATCGTGGTTGAGGAGATGGGACTTAAGGACACGTACATGTTCTTCACCGGAGGCGTGGACGGAGGGCGGGGCTGGAAAGGAGATGTGAAAAATATGCTTCTCGACATACGGAAGCTCAAGTCTTTCGGGTGGGCGCCAAAGTATACGAGTGCAGAAGCAATAAGGTTGACAGCTAGGGCGCTCGTTCAATCTGACTCCATATCCAGTTGAGGATTGATGAAATATGGAAGCCAGCCTATATTCACTCTACATATCCATCAGAGGAATTCTACTCAGGAAGGAGCGGTAGAGCCCACCTGAATAAACATGAACTCCTAGTCATTATTCCGCATTTTCCTGTAGCGCAGGGCACAGGAGAGAGTATCTCGAAATATCCTGTCTTTGTAAAGAAGCTTAACCTTCTGCGCCGGTACTTCAGGGAGTGTATCTGTATAACAGGTGTCACCGGTGAGAAGAGGATCTATAGGGAAAAAGGCTTCACCGAAATAGCCCTCGATTTCTCGAATTATCATATTTATATGTTCAGATTCGTAATGACTTATCTTCAACTCATCCTCCGTCTCCGTAGAAGATTCGTAGCTGTTTCACTTAGTGTCGAACCATACGTGTTTGCATCCGCCTTGCTCTGTAAGATTTGGCGTTCCCGATTTGTGATGTATCTAGTATCCCCTCTTCAATTCGGACACGGACTGATTAGGCAGATCCGTATGAAGCTACTTCTATACCTATCTGACTTTGTAATCACGCTTACCCCACAGATGGCAGAGCAGGCATACAGGATCCATTCTAGAAGACCGATCCTCATATTACCTAACTGGCCAGATGCCTCGTTCAGATAC
>JAWBNY010000009.1:0-14788 GCA_038826985.1 Bathyarchaeia archaeon
TGCAAATGAACTAAGATATGGGCTTACCATGAACCTCGTCTGCAGACTCAGCGATCTCCTTTAAGACTGAGTTAGGCAGAGGAGTCGGTTTCGCTATGTTAAGCACTTCATAGTTGAGCCTCGCAAGTCTCTCAAGAACGCAGGCATTGTTAACGGCTTCCTCTATGGTTCTACCAACTGTAGCCGCTCCATGGTGGGGCAGAAGCACAGCAGACTTCCCCTTCATCGCCTCAACGATGTTCTTAGCAAGCTCCTCTGTGCCTGGAGGAGCATACTTTGAGAGCCCTACTCCTTGAGCTAGAGCAGGGGCTTGATAGACCTCCATCCCTATAGGCAGTACTTCAATTTCAGCAATAGAAAGTAGTGTTGCATAGTGTGAATGTGTATGTACAACAGCGCCTATAGAATCCCTTAGTTTGTATAGCGCGGTGTGAAAAGGTGTCTCAATCGAAGGCTTGTATACGCCTTTTAGCACGGCACGGGTATTAATGTCAACGAGGAGGAAGTCGTCAGCCTTTAGGTCTTTGAAACTTTTACCTGAAGGCTTGATTAGGCATTTTAAGGCACCTGGAATACGAGCGCTAATATTCCCACTAGTTCCTGGAGTCAGCCTAGCCTTGAAAAGTTTCCTTCCAGCCTCAGCAAGCCTCCGTCTTAAATCCTCTTCAACATACACATTACTTGGGACATTGCCCAATGGCCATAAACCTCCATTTTAGTAGTTTGTTGCTACAACTCTCTTATAGGGTGGAACATAACTTTAGACATAATAGTCCTGTTATACGCATGTAGTGTCGAAGCTGAGGTATGCGAATAGGTGTTTACTATGGGTGCACTCAGATTCGTCGTGTTTGACTTAGATGGTGTTCTTGTGGACATCGATAGTAGTTGGGAGTTTGTCCATAGAAGATTTGGCGTGAATAACGAGGAGAACTTCACCAAATATCTCAAGGGGGAGATAGACTTCAAAGAGTTCATGCGGTCGGATATACGTCTATGGGGCAAAGCTTCTCTGGAGACCATAAAGTCAATACTTGACAGTGCGCCTATTATGCCTGGAGCATACGAAGCTGTAAGAGCTGTCAAGGAGGTAGGAATGGAGCCGTTGATAGTCAGTAGCGGCATCTCCATCTTAGCTGACAGAGTTGCATCGGAACTAGGTATAAACCTTGTATACGCCAACCGGCTTATATCAGACATGGAAGGGCGGCTCTCAGGCGAGGGAGAAGAGGTTGTTCCTTTAAATGCGAAAGACAGAGTTCTAGAAGAGGTGACTAAGAGGTTTAATGCCACTCCAAGGAACTGCATAACGGTTGGAGACAGCCAACACGACATCCCATTCTTCAAAGTCTCAGGACTAAGCATCGCCTTTAACGCCAAGGATGAGCAGACCAAACAGGCAGCGGATGTCGTCGTTGATGAGAAAGACCTAAGAAAGATTATTCCTTGGATTACTACCAATAAGCCGAACAAGGCACTTATCTCCCTAAAGTTGGGCCGAAGAGAGGCTGAGGCGGTTGCTAAGTCTCTCTTTCCAGATAACATTAAGTCTCCACCCCGTCTCTATGTTGGAACCTTCATTAAAGGAGATAGAGTGATTATGAAGGTCACGTCGCTCAAGGGAGTTGAGACACTGCTGGCGACAATTGACGACTTACTTGCATCGGCTGAGCTGGCGCGAAGGGCCATTTCAATAGCTGATAGCCTACTATGAACATGGCGAAGGACCCAGAAATAGTAGGCTTCAAGCCCTCACCTATGCAAATAATGCAACCATATTAAACTTTCATAACCTATACGAGACTAAAGAACTAGGAAAGACCTAAAAACATGTATGGGAAATTAAAATGATTCAGTAGATAAGAAGCTGGAAGAACCATACGCCAAGAAGCTCTCTTTATTCACGTACAATTATAATCCTTGGATTGAATCAGCTGATTGAGCATATAGCTTTCGGAATCCCTTACTCCTATTTCCCTAAATATGCAATCTCTCTTGGTGCACCTGTTGCATCCATAGGCCTCTTCACCTCAAGCTTCATGTTTATGTCCGCTATTCTATCCCCTTACCTAGGCGGATATTCTGACAAATTTGGACGCAAGAAGATGGTCGTGCTGGGTCTAGTCGGAGATGTTATCCTAGGTGCGTTGACCGGGCTTGCCCCCTCCTGGGAATGGCTTCTTCTGATAAGAGGATTAAATGGTGCAGCCACTGCAGCGGCTGTAATTCCTGCTGAAGCTCTACTTATCGACTCGTCTCCACTAGACAGGGTTGGCGAAGCCACCGGGTTTGCTATTGCTTGCGGCACTGTAGGGAGGAACATCGGGCCTATGTTTGGTGGGGGCATTCAATGGCTATCAGTATCCTATGGTTTAAGTGAACTAGATAGCTACCGGATACCCTACTTTGTGGACGCGGCGTTCGCAGCTGTCTCTGCTATGCTCATAAACTTTGGCCTAGAAGATGACAAGAAAGTGCTTAGAGAGGAGTGTATGAGCCGGCACAGTCAGGGCAGGATCCCTAAGTCTTTTCGGATACTTCTTCTTTGTGCCTTCATAACAGGTATAGGTGAGGGCTTCATCAGGCCTATTATCGCGCTCTTCTTCAGCGACGTTTTCAATGCGGAACCGATCGAGATTGGCTTTCTAATGTCCTTGTCAGGCTTCATAGCCCTTACGGCAAGCTGGCTATCTGGGAGGGCATCAGATAGATTTGGGAGAAAAGCCGTCATCGCAATAGGCGGTATTCCGGCTAGGATTCTAGGTTCACTAATTCCTCTTGGGGACTTGACCTTGGCTTCTATATTCTACACGGCTAGGGACTTTATGTGGAGGGTTTACAATGTGGGTTTAAGGTCTCTACGAGCAGACATTTCACCTAGGGAGGTTAGGGGTAGACTTTTTGGTCTATATCGAACTTTCTTCGATATAGGGGACATGATAGGTCCAGTCGCTGCAACATATTTATACGATGTCTATAGGTATAGGGAGATCAAGATTGGAGACCTAATTTTGCCGGGATATGGTGTTCCATTCTACCTAAACAGTGCGATAGGTTTGCTAATTATCGCAATCCTCTTGGTTTTCGTTAAAGCTCCGCGGTTGAGCCATGAGGAAGTGTGACAGAAAAAGTTAAGGTACTACCTGTTCAACTCTGAGAGCAGAAACCTCGATAAGTCTAAACACAAAAAGCGATGCTTTTCAGCACCCATTTGAGGAGTGTTCTCCCCGTATTTGACGTGCTATTTTCTCAAAAACTATTTAAACAAGTGACTGAGGTTGATGCAGTATTTGCTTGCTTTGGTGAGAATAGTTGCCGCCTAGGGCACGGAAAGTTCAAGATAAATGGCGTATGAAAGAGTGGTATGACATAGTTGCCCCTCCATATTTTGGCGGCACAACGTTGGGTTCAGTTCCCTCGAACGACCCAAACAAGTTAGTAGGCCGCGTTGTGGAGACAACACTCTACGACCTTACAGGAGACTTTTCGCAGCAATACCTCAAGATACGTTTCCAAGTCATAGGGGTGACTGGAACCGAAGCGTCCACTGTTTTCAAAGGGCACGAATATGCAAGGGACTATCTGAGGAGCCTTGTTCGGCGCGGGAGTACAAGGGTAGACACTATCCAAAACGTGAATACAAAAGACGGATACCGGCTTCGCGTTAGCGTCGTTGCCTTTTCAGTAGGTAGGTTGAACAAGAAGCAGATAGCATCGATAAGACGGCTCTCTCGGGAGATACTTAACAAAAAAGCGAATGAACTCACCTTCGACCAGTTTGTCCAAGAAGCAGTTCTAGGCAAAATCGCATCGGACATCTATAATGCTGCTAAGAAGATCACTCCCCTACGCCATGTAGGCGTACGGAAATCGAAGCTCATAGCTCTTCCTACAGCTAAACCTATGGAAGTTCCAGCCGCCGCATCAGCCTAGCAATCACATATATAGAATAAGGCTCATACAGAATTTGACGTTGTGCGTGATTAGACTCAAAAGGAGTAGGCAGAAAAATCAGAATACTAGGCCTTTGTAAACTCGGCAACTGTCATGATGTTGTCTTCTCATAGAGGGACATATTTGTGGTCAGCAAACCCGTCGAGAGGAATCCATAAGACTTAGAACAGCTATGTTCCCTATTTATGCTTACGACATTTCCGAAAAAGTGAAATGTTGAACAAGTGAAACATGGTCTCGGTTAGGCCATGAAGGCTGTTGTCTTAGCTGCTGGTGAGGGTGTGAGGCTACGCCCCTTCACCTTGACGAGGCCGAAACATCTTCTTCCGCTCTGCGGTAGACCTCTTCTTGAATACACCTTGCAAGCACTAAAAGCTGTGAACATACACGATGTGGCGATTATAATTGGATACAAAGGTGACATGATTCGAAACTATTTTGGAACTGGCATATCACTTGGTCTAAGTCTTACTTACATAGAGCAGAAGCAACCGCTCGGCACAGCAAACGCGGTAGCGTTTGCTAAAGAATACACCGGTGGAGACGACTTTCTTCTTGTTCATGGCGACCTTCTAATAGATTCAACCGCGGTGAAGAGGCTACTTGATACGTATGCACTTGAGAGAATGATAACAATGGGCGTTGTACCTGCAGTGGAACCAACACTGTTTGGAGTGGTTCATGTCGAGAACGGTAAGGTTAAGTCTATTGCTGAGAAGCCTGAGGAGGCTGGAGGAAGCAACCTTGTCAACGCAGGAATGTATATTCTGAATAACGAAGTCTTTAGGGAGGTCGCTGTCACAGGAATATCAGTTCGAGGAGAATATGAATTACCTGATGCACTCAAGCCCTTTATTAAAAGAGGGGAGGTAAGAGCTGCTCTTATCAACGCTGATTCATGGATTGACATTGGACGACCTTGGGATCTGTTGGAGGCAAATGAGAGAATCATGAGGTCAGCAGCGCCTCGAGTTGAAGGAACAATAGATGAGGGAGCACATCTAGTTGGAAACGTCATTGTGGAGGCTGGCGCCCGGGTCAGATCTGGCGCGTATATTGAAGGCCCTGTTTTCGTTGGTGCAGGGAGTGACGTAGGCCCGAACTGTTATCTGAGGCCTTTCACAAGCCTTGGTTCTAATGTTCGAATCGGCAATGCTTGCGAAGTAAAGAACAGCGTCATAATGCAAGGGACACATATCGGCCACCTATCATACGTAGGAGACAGCGTCATAGGAGAAGACTGCAACCTAGGAGCTGGAACAATAACAGCCAATCTTCGTTTTGACAATCGTTTGGTTAAGGTCTCGATAAAAGGAAAACCTGTAGATAGCGGTCTTAGAAAGCTTGGCACCTTCATGGGAGATGGGGCAAAGACTGGGATAGGTACGTTGATAATGCCGGGTGTAAAAATCGGGTGTGGGGCATGGATTGGACCAGGGGTTATATTAATGCGGGATGTTGAGGAGAACACTCAAGTCATGGTTGACCAGCAGACAATTAGGAGAAGATTAGAACAATCTCTTTCACTCTGAATTCTTAGTGAAGTTTCCTATGTAACCCTTTCTGAGGCTGTTTCTGTTTAAACATAGGATATATAAGCTTGTAGCATAAGGAAAGCAACTTAAAATGTAAGCTCCTATAGTAGCAGCATCTCTTTTTTCTACACTTTGCCTCTATCAACTCATTAATATACTGAACTGAATAAGTATCATACATGTTGACTATTAGATAGGTACCTACCCGGCATGGATGTTTTGAAGACGTTTCCTAAACAAAGGTCTTGGATACATGCTTCTAGCATTATGTAAAAATCATGGCAAACCCTTAAGGCCGCCTCATATTAGATAGATTTAGGGTAAGTAGGCTTGTTAAGAAAGATGCTTGCCGTGAGGGCAGATCTCGCGGATAGGGTCTCTCAGATATCTAAGCGGAGGGGGACATTGTTCGACTTTATCAACGATGTACTTGAACAGGCGATAAGAGCCGATGAGATGGGCTATACCCTCAAGGAGATCAACGATGATGTCCTTATACTTAAGGCGGCAAAGGAGGCTGGATTTGCTATATTCCCTGAAAGACTCATCTATGAAGTAATAGAAAGAGTATACGCAGATCTGAAGAAGGAGCTTCAGCGCCTTTGGTATGAAACAGGAGAATGGTACGGCAAGTATTGTGGGGACATTCTAAGGTTTGAGGATATGATGAGGAAGATCCTATGGAATGTTTCCAGCTTTGAGATTCTTAAAGCTGATAAAGGCGTAGCTGAGCTGGTATACCTCTGCTCAGATCAGACGGAGTCATATACGAATCTTATGGCTTACTTCTTTGAGGGTGCACTCAGTGCATTGGGATACAGGTCATTTAGGAAAAACGTGTCCAAAGGGATAATTAATCTTGACTTAAAAGAGGCAAAGGGCAAGTAGATGCATCAAACTTCAGCTAGAGCTAGTGTAGGTAAAAAACTTATCAGAGCTCCAGATGACTTAGTTCAGCGACTTGGGGAGATCGCTAACCGGCAGGGCAAGACCTTGTTCATGTATGTTTCACAGATATTTGAGCAAGCAATCAGGGTTGATGAAATGAAGCAAAGCCTGGAGGACGTTGTCAATAACTTTGAGTTGATGGAGATTCACAGGGAAGCTGGAGCAGTTTTCATCCCGAGAGAAGTCTTAGACTTAATTGTCAACAAGATCAATGATATGGACAAGGAGAAGCTTCGTCAAATATGGTATCGAACAGGGCAGTGGTATGGGCTATATCTAAAAGTTAAGAGCGGGAAGACCCTAAACCTGCTGCCCCCTCTTTTGAAGGAAGGCCTCTTAGACATAAGCAGGGTTGATATGAAGGTCAATGGAGAAGATGTCAATTTCGGGTTTGTATCTACATCCATGTCTAAGGAGAGGGCAGAGTTTATTGTGCAGTTTGTAAGGGGGGTGATGGCTGCTCTTGGATATGATCTGGCTGAGGAAGACGTTTTTAGAGGGATTGTAAATCTTAGATTTACACTGTCTAAACAAAGACAATAAATGTTTACTCTAATTATATTTGGAACGAAAGTTATATTATAATTATATTTTGTTAAAATCGTCTATTCTGAATATAGAAAAAATTGCAGTTACGTTATTTCTGGATCATTTTTAACGATGTTTTAAGCAAATGGACCATACTTAAATATATATCCTCGTATTACGGTCTTGAGTGTTCCATAAAGAGTTATCCAAATGATGACATATTCGTATGTTTGTATACAAAGTGTAGCATGTTGCTGTCAGAAGCTATAAATATTTGGTTAGCCTTAACGGAAAGCGCCTACCTGAAAAGGAGGAAAGAAAATGAAAACCGAAACTAGAAAAGTTGCAGTTGACGCAAGAAAGCTAGTAGCAATATCCGTACTGTTCATGTTCGCATTTGGTATCATCGGAGGAGTTGTACCAGTACATGCAGCTGTGTCCGGCAGTCTAGTGCTTGTAAGGCCGGACAAGGTCGCCCCTGGAGGACCAATAGAACTCGACGCATCCGCATTAACCGCAACCGGCGGAACTGTATATTTCTATCTGAGTCTAGACGATGACCCGATAATCTCTTCTGGAGACCTCTACTTCGCTTCTGTGAAGACATCTGACCTAGACGATTCAGTTACTGTCTTTGTGCCTTCCACACTTGGGGTCGGTAAATACTATGTAAAAGCAGTTGATTTGAAACAAGTTGGAAGAGACGCCGTCGTCACAGGTGACAAGGTAGAAGTCCCAGAAACGTTCCCAGTGGTTACAATAGACCCAACATCGGGCAAAGTTGGAAAGAAGCCTGAGATCAAGGGTGAAGAAGCGGAAGACTACGCGGATGTGACAATAGCTTGGAAGGAATATGGCAAATACGAAGTAGACTATCCAGGTATAATTTCTGACGGCGAGTTTACAGTAGAGGACTACGCTATTCCACATGCATTCGAAGGAACATACTCTCTCATCATACTTCTAACCTCAGATGAGGGAGACACATTTGCCACAAAGGTGTCGTTCTCCGTAGTACCCGATGTGAGTGTTGTTCTCCCAGCAACATGGAGCATTCTTGCCGAAGAACTCGACCAAGAAATAACAATCCATGGAACAGGCTTCCCAAAGGGTGAAGTAGCTAAGAATACGATTAGGATCATTGTCAAAGATTTCTTAACAGGCACCACGAAGGACACGTACGAAACTACTCATGACAAAGTTAAAGTCAGCGATACGGATCCTACGGAGGGTGACCTAGACGTCGACATCATGGTTGACTATGTCGAGATAGGTAGCGCAACTATAGAGATTAATGTTGACGGCAAAACTAGGACATTCTCAGACAAGTTCTTCGTATCCGACCCGACAGCGGTTGCCGACTTCACCTCGATAAAGTATGCAAAAGTCAGCGCGTCTAGCGGCAAAATAGATGATGAGGTTACCTTCTCCTTCATTAACCTGCCAGCTGATGCAGATGTTGTCGTAAGATGGATGGGGTCAACGGTCTCGACGGACGTGGCCGCTGGAACCGCTGACGACTTTGGTGCATTCAAGTACAAGTGGAAACTAGCCGACCTCCCAGGCGAGACGTATACAGTTAGAGCAATTGTAACCGCTGATGGTGTGACAAGGGAGAAGAACATTGGAGCGTTCACCGTACTTCCAACCTTCGAGATATGGAAGGCAACTGAGGATGAGGTTCTAAGCTCCGCGAAGGTATCTGACCCGCTTCGGCTGAGAGGCACAGGGTTCCCGGCAGATGCCACAATAGAGACTGTCTACTTCGGTACAAAAGAGGTAGACTTCGACAACGTTGAGACAGGTTCAACAGGAACATTCCTTATAGATGAGATTGAACCTGGCAAGGCACTAGTTGTGCCGCACATAAGTGGTGGAGGTAAATCGGTGCCTGTAACCATCTACGGTAAGGATGCGGAGGGTAAGACTATCAAGGCCGAGAGCAGCTTAGTCGTGAAGCCTAAACTCATAGCTGACGATGAAGGCGATTGGGATGTTGGGGTTCTGAATACGGATGGAGAATGGGAGGCCTATGACGTAGCAACAGTTTTCCCAGGGAATCCTGTGAAGCTAGTAGGCTACGGGTTCCTCGCAGGTGAGTCCGTCTCTGTGAAATTATATGATGCTGATGATGTTCTCGTTGGAGCCGCAACGGTCAAGAGCGGTGGAACCGCTAAGTCAAACGGGGATCTTGAGGTTGTGTGTTGGCTGCCAGTAGTAAAGGCACTCTATCCTGGAGGCAAGGAGGGTGTATACCTCACAGTTGCAGGGGCGACGAGTAGTAATAAGGCGAACAGTGTGGAGTTTGACGTCGCACCGTCAAGTGACGCCTCGGCGAAACTATTCTTCGGCCTTAAAGACGATGGCAAACTGGACCTTAAGATGAAAGTCGGTGAAGTAGCAAACATCATGGGTGTTGGATTTAGAACTAGAAGTCTGAAACTGGTTATCGATGAAATTGATAAGGAAGTCAAGGAAGTCACAACAAGCAACGGCTACTTCTTCACATCCATAACCATACCTGCCATGGAGGGACATGTTGACGGTAGGGAATACACTCTTAAGGCCGGAGATACAGCGGCTGAGGCAGTGTTCAAGGTGTATCCTGAGATAATGGCAACCCCGAACAAAGGATTCCCAGGTGACACGTTTACGGTATCAGGAACTGGCTTCGAGGATGGCAGTGATGTTGCAATCATATGGATTGGAGTCGCCGAGAAACAAGAACTTGACACAGTTGACGGAGACGATGTTGAAGACGGAAGCTTCTCGATAAGCCTAACTGTTCCCAACGCTGTGGCTCAGTCATACAGGATTGAAGCAGACGTGGCGGATGTGGAATGGGCCTCAACAACGTTCCAAATCCTCGACGTATTCGATGTTGAGTTGAACAAGACGATCACCTCAATGAAGGCAGACATTGCAGCGCTCAAGACCGACGTGGCAGGCGCTAAGACAGCTGCCGATGCCGCTAAGATGGCTGCTGATTCAGCAAAAGCAGCGTCTGATGCAGCAAAAACGTCTGCTCAAGCAGCAAACGCAACGGCTGCAGCAGCACTAGCAGCTGCCGACGCAGTTAAGACCACAGCATCTGAAGCCAAGGCCGCTGCTGACGCAGCTAAGACCACCGCTGCCGAAGCAAAGGCCTCAGCGGACGCAGCAAAGACTGCAGCCCAAAGTGCGAAGACAGCCGCTGACGCAGCTGCTGCTGCGGCATCTGGTCTTACCGGTCTAGTGTACGGCGCAATAGCGCTTGCTGCAATTGCAGCAATAGCGGCTATAGTAGCCGTGATTCAACTGCAACGAAAAGTAACCGGGTAGAAGAAACTACCTATATTCTTCCCCTATTTTTATTTAGTTTATGAGACTCTTCTAAAGGAACTTCACGTGTGTTTGTTGGTCTCCTAAGGTTTGTCAAAAACTTTACAGTCTTGTTATCCTGCCTAAAGCTGGCATCCAATATAGCGTCCGCTGCTTCAGTCATGTCTTAACGCAACTACAGGATCCATCTTGGATGCTCTCCACGCAGGGTATAGACCTCCTAGTAGGCTTATGACCTCTGCGAAAACTAGAACAAGTACTACAGTCTCTGGGCTTATGAGTGGTTTATAGCTGAATTGACCTGAGAATCCGCCACCTGCACCGATGCCTGTGTTACCTGTGTTTGTTGCTAGAAATCCACGCGACAAAAGTATGGGGATAACATACGATATGCCTATCCCTAGTAGGGATCCGAGGATGCCGCCGACCACTCCTATCAAGGCTGCCTCTGAGAGAAACACGTACAGTACCTCTCTACTCTTGAAACCTACGGCCTTCAACACACCAATCTCTCTAGTTCTCTCAATCACGGAGACGAACATAATGTTAGTAATTCCGACGCCCGCAACGAAGAGCGATATACCGGCAATTGCACCGAGTAGGACAGTGAGCATGCCTGTTATTCTACCGACTACCTGCGTGATCTGTCTGACCGTGAGGATGTTGATGCGGTTTCCATATATGGCTCTGAGCGTATCAACAACAGGATCTACGAGTGAAATGTCACCTGTCTTGACGAAGATTATGCTATAACGGCTTGTACCTAGTATAGATGAAAGCCCCCTTATTGGGATGAACATGGCGTCGTCAACAGATACCAGGGCAGTAAAACCATAAGGTTCCAAGATTCCGACAACATCCATAATCTTCCTGTTCTGGGTAGAGGTGCCAAACTGAATCGTCACCGTCTGCCCTGTACTCAGATACGGTACTGTAAGGTCTTGCGGTTGGTGGACGTTTGAACCAATGATTAGCTCATAGTAGCTAATGCTCTGAAAAAGCCTGCCTTGAGAGACTGAATACCCAGGGATGAGGTCGGCAAAACGTGTGGGGTCCACACCGACAAGTTGAAATGTTCTTGCTTCACCTGAGCCGTAGACCCTAACGGCGGTTGTGACCAAAGGTATCGCGAGTTCCACACCAGGAATCTGTGAGATTGTGTCGACGTCCTTTTGAGTGAGTATTGTTGACTGTGAAGCCGGTCTTATGGTCAGAGTGTTTGGCCCGAGCTTATTGAACTGACTGTTGATGCTCTCCGAGATTCCTTGGGTTTGGGAGACCAAGGCGATCACAGCCGCAGTCCCTATCATTATCCCTAAGACTGTGAGCGCTGCTCGAAGCTTCCTCCTTTTCATGCCGCTGAGTCCCCAACTTAAAGCGTCGGAGAGCCTCATAGGTAGGCCTCAACCAGTCTTTCTTCTCTTGAACAGAATCACTAATCCTGCTACGACTAATGCTACTATAGCAGTCATCAAAATTGTGGCTTGGATGTTACCCGCTTGGATCCAAGATGGCGCCACCGTCTTCGGTGAGGTTTCTGTGGCCACATTTAGGTAAAAAGTTACCTTCAGACTGTCCGAGAAGCTGCATCCAAGAGAATCTTTGAATGTGTAGGGGAGAGATATGTTCTGTTCACCGCTTGTGACATTAATCGCCCTGTATGAGATAGTCATCGATGAAGGGGTGTTCACCGTTAAGTCTCCTAGAAAAATCCTGTCCTTACTAAGAGGCTTGAGGCAGCTGGTTTCGCTTGGCGTAAATATGACGCTTTGCGCTGTGGCAGTTCCTAGATTGATGAAGTTGATAGTTAACGAAAAAGGTGCCCCGGGAGTTATCGACGTAGGGAAGGTTGATGTTCCCAATACTGTCAGGTTTACGGATCCTCTTACAATAATTCCTAGATAACTTACCTGCTGTTTAGGTTTGTAGCCCATGTCTACGTAAGATGATGTAACCGTAAGCGTTGCGGTGTTTCCTGAAGCAGCTGGAGCAGCAAAGATCTTCAGGGCGGCTCTAGCTTCTCCTCCTGGTTCGAGTTTGCCGAAAGACCACATTCCGTCGCTGCCTAAAAGAGTTAGGGCTTGAGAACCTAGCTGTGTGCTTGGAAACGCAAGTTGCACATTCAATGCATCGGCAGGCCCGTCCCCAATGTTCTTAACGATCAAAGTGAGGTTGTTAACCTCTCCAGACCTCAGCTCTGTTTTGTCGGTCATGATATCGATGACTGCTGAAGGACTGAAGACCGCTGGAACATCAAGTGTCAGAAACCTACTCTCACTCTTAGTTCTTATACTATCGCTGTAGGTTAGGGCAACGTTTACCTGATAAAGCTGTCCAGGGGCTGATTGGGTAACGTACACTTTCAATGGTATCGAGACGCTTCCATTGATTTCGATTTTGCTAAATGTGTATCTACCATCACTATTCACAAGTGCGATAGGAGATGCCCCTGAAGCTGCATAAGGCATAGTGATAGACACGGATACACCATACACGTCCATGTCGCCAACGTTATCTAAACGAAGGGTTAACTCGTTTTCACCCACACCCAGTCTGTACGGTAAGAGCCTAGCTGAGAGAACGCCTCCGGTAGAAGGTAGAAGTTCAACTGTTACTCCTAATGTTCTTGTCTCAGTTCTGGGCTCGCCTTCAGAGGTATAGGTCATTGTGAGCGTTAAAGTGTAGAGGTTCCCTGCCGCAGAGGGACTGACGTAGATTTGTTCAGAGACATTGATGGTCTTTCCATAGGTTAAAGACTCTACGAAATGTTTGCCGTCACTGTTAAGGAGAATCATTGGTGCCACCCCTGCTTGAGGGGATGGTAAGTTAACTACGATGAAGATTTTCTCAGCCTCAACCTCACCTGTATTGTTAACGAAGAAGAGAACGTTGTTCGCTTTTCCTGGCTTGAGCGATGATGGTTCCATAGATATCTTCAGGTTGGTAGGCGTAGACACGAGCTTAGCTCCTGTTTGTATTGTAGATGTGGAAAGAAGCATGGTCAGAAGAATAATAAATAGAGCTACATTCGCCACCCTCCTAAGTTGAAACAGCTCTGGCATGCGCACTTTCCAGACGTGTTGAGACAAGTCAGGCATTCTGAACGACCTCCCTCTCGATTTTGCCATCTCTTAGATACCAGATTCTATGGCAATATCTGGTTAATTCTAGGTTGTGGGTGACCATAACAATGCTTACCCCATAGTTCATATTCAACATTCTTAAAATCTCGATTATTTCCTCGGAGGACTTTGAATCTAGGTTACCTGTTGGTTCATCTGCTAAGATGATTTTTGGGTCGTTTACCAGTGCCCTAGCTACAGCAACTCTTTGCTGTTGCCCCCCGCTAAGTTCACTTGGTCTACTACTTTCTCTGCCTTCCAGTCCAACCATAGCCAGAACTTCACGTGCCTTCCTCTTCCTTTCCCTGATGCCTATGTTGCTTGCCATTAATGGTAGCTCGACATTGTCCTCCGCCGTCATATAGGGGATTAGGTTGAAGTTCTGGAACACGAAGCCAAGCTTCTTGTTCCTTAGCTCAGCAAGTCTATCATCACTGAGCTTGGAAATGTCAGCTCCGTCAATTAGAACAACGCCTTTAGTAGGTCTGTCAAGAGCGCCAAAGAGGTTTAGCAGAGTGGATTTACCGCTTCCAGATGGGCCGACTAACGCGATGTATTCACCTTCATAGACGCTGAGTGTTACACCCCGAAGAGCCGGATAGTCGATTCGGCCGAGGCGATAGATTTTCCATAGGTCTATTGCGGTGATTACCTCTTTTTTCGGTACCATTGGCTGGGTATTGTGTCCGCCCTTTTTAATAGTCAAAGCTTTTAAACTCATCTCCGAACAGTTCTAGGCTAGTTCACCGATACCTTGTGCCACTCAAGCTTGGCAGTAATAGCTTCTTCTCAGATTCTTTCAAGTATTTATTAATACTCGCGTATAATGGTTTTAGGCCGGTGTATACCTGGCACATATTACGTCAGCTTTGGGTACACTTATTGCTAATTGAGGTCTAATCTATAGGATCCGATAAGGTCGCTCCGAGCCTGCTATACAGAGCCTACCAGTGATAGGCTGCAACCTTCTGTATTACGTCTGGACTTGGAGATTATTAGCTTGGAAGATCCTTACATAGCTTTACCAATCATCTTCTGCGAGCTCTCCTTAGAACCACAATAACCGTAACTATAGCGATTGCTACCATCACCATGCCTAGGTAGCCCCATGTAGACGCAGCTGTAACTGTAACTCTGATTGTTTCTTCGTCAGACGATGTTTGGTCGCTTCTGGCCCTTACTCTGACTAGGTAGTCGCTAGGCGTAGAGGCCTCCGGCGGTTGTATGGTTATCTGGAATTGCACTCTAGCATTAGGCTCTAAGACGGATACTCTAAGAGGCGCAGTCTCGAAGTTCCATCCACTCGTTAAGTATGTGGTCACAACCTCAACGTTTGTTAAAGGCGAATAGCCTGTGTTCCTTATCTGTGCGGTCACCGAC
>JAWBNY010000010.1:0-14456 GCA_038826985.1 Bathyarchaeia archaeon
CTGGTCTAGGACATCAGCCTGCCACGCTGGTAGCCCGGGTCCAAATCCCGGCAGCCGCACCATCTCTATCCAATGTTTTTCTCCCCAGCACAACATATTTGCGAACCTGTCCTATACCAGTTAAATAACCTGCTTCAACATTCATGCACCCTGATGCTTGCGTCTTTATATCCATATAATAATAAGGGATAAAACAGCGAGAAAAACCATATCTATGAATTCGTTTCCATTCAAGATCCATTCTTGACAAGCAGAGTCGCTTGAGGTTAATATCCTGCAAGAAATTAGATACCTCGTAAGGATGGTTCAGATAAGCCAGCTTTCGGAAAGAGCCTTTACGACTATTACGTCGCATCCTAAGAGCGACTACCCCACCGTGGATACAGGTTGTGTTCGATTCCCAGAATATCTAGAATCCTTCCAACCATGAAGTCTATCAGCTGGCTGACTGTTTGCGGCTTGATGTAGAAGGCAGGCATAGCTGGAAGGATGACTGCGCCAAGCTTCGCAAGCCGGAGCATATTCTCAAGATGTATTACGTTTAGAGGCGCCTCTCTGGGCACAAGAATGAGCTTTCGCTTCTCTTTTAGAGTGACGTCTGCAGCTCTCAAAAGTAGGTTTGTTGAATATCCGCAAGCTATGCCGGATAAAGTCTTCATGCTACATGGAGTGATAATCATCCCATCGATCAAGCAGCTTCCACTCGAAATCGGAGCCTCAAGGTCATCTATTCCATAAACTTGGGTCGCCAAAGCCCTTACTTCTTCGAGGCTGTAGTCGGTTTCAATCTTAATCAGCCTTTCTGCAGCTGGAGAAATCACTAGGTGTGTTTCAACATTCTTCTCACCGAGTATCTGCAGGAGCCTAATTCCATACATGATACCGCTCGCACCAGATAACCCTACGACAAGTTTCAAAGCTAATCAACTACCATGTCTGGACATTGCTTTGATAAACTTAAATCCTGACCAATACTTGAGAATGTATTATTCATGCATTTCTATGAGTCAAGAGTGAGAGAGGTTGAGTTCTTTTCCACGCAAAACTCTACCATCGTCCTTTCTTTGCCGCACACCTAGACGTCTAAGAAGAACCGCATATTCATCATCGTCGATCCATGGAACATCAAGGTAATCTCTTATCTCGTCTTCGCTCATCCCTATTCTCCGAGCCTCCAAGACAGTCACCTGATATGCCTCAATCTCGGTGTCTTTATCCACGTATCTAACCTCACGGGAGAAGATTTTTTTACCCTCTCTAACTTGCTTGATGTGTACAAGTTCATGTATGAAATCTAGGTAGACAACGCGGATGTCTGAAAAACGAAGATGATCTTGAGCAACAATGATTGCTAGGTCAAAGTTATCCACACGCATGTAGCCTTGCCCAGGTCGTATTCGAACCTTAATGCTGCCAAGAACTTCTTCTCTTTCTCTTCGGTCGGGAAAGATCGCCTTGACAGCTGGCGAGTCGCCTAGGCCTTCAGCTACATCCCGAAGCAGGTAGACTCCTTCAGGGATGTTTCTGTGAAGGACAAAATTATCAGGAATTTGCCTTGGAGATGAGTCTGCAGACATTTCTGTTCAAAAATGAGATCGTTGATTTTTAAGATTTTGATATTTCTGAGTTCGATAAACGTTTGTATGCGATGGCTTGGACGTTAGATTAACCAATAAGTATATGGAATTCTGAATCTTTAGTAGAATATGACGTATCATAGCTTTACTATAATACCCTTGGTGGACAAATACTTTCCAGAGGCGGTTTCACTTACATCAACTATGGATTGGGGTCTCTGTGTAGGGGACTTTGCCCTAATGAACATCCTTGAGCCACAGGGTTCCTTCCTTGCGGTATCAGATGGGGAAGCGGTAGGGTTGGTAACCAGCATCAGTTACGGACATTTAGGCTGGATAGGGAATGTAATTGTAAAACCTAACCGTAGAGGGGAGGGGATCGGTAAAGCTCTTGTTAATAAGGCTATTGAACACTTGGAAAAGAAGAATGTGGTTACGATAGGTCTGTATGCCTATCATGATGTTATCCAATTCTACGAGAAGTTTGGGTTTACACGAGACAGAGAGTTTGTCTGGTTGGTTTGTCAAAAAGCCAACTGGAAAGGTGTACCGTTTACACATGTTAACGCTGAGAAGTTTGAAAGGCTGTTGAAGCTGGATGAGAGGTTGTTCGGAGCGTCCCGGAGGCGACTTCTAAAACTTCTCTACAACTTCTCGCCTAGCTTATGTCGAGTCAGCTTTGAGGGTGAAGAACTTGTTGCCTATTTGATGGGAAGTGAAGGAGATTCCATAGAGATTGGTCCTTGGGCAGCTCTTCCAGGATATGAAAAGAGCGGCTTTGACCTGTTCAAGTCTTTAGCAGATGATGTAAGAGGATTCAAAGTAGTCATTGGAGTGCCTGCGTGGAAGAGGGAGATAGTTTATTTCCTAGTGGAATTAGGATTTGAGAGAAAATTTAACATAGTCAGAATGTATCGAGGGCCACCAGTCCCTGAAACTGAGTGTCTCTTCGGCATAGAGTCTCTAGAGAGGGGGTAGCGGCATTAGATAATCACCTAAGACACCTCGTGAGGAGTTTCCTCTATTCCAGTATGAGCTCGGTTGAAGCAATAGCTAAGGCGGCCTCTGTCTGTGACATGCCCAATGTGGATAAGGTTGTTCTATACATACAAGATGGAAGAAATCGAACATCGAAGATTTTTGATGGCACACACTTCTTCTTGAGGACGTCTTTTGAATACTCTAGCCCGCAGGTGACCCTCGAGGAATTGCAGGGGATGGTCGCCGCAAGACTCCTTGAGGTAAGTTCGAATTATATGCTTGAGACAGGAGTCAAATTTTTTGAAAGCAGCGACATTGATCAGATCTGTGAAGCACTTGCCAAACCTCCTTGCGGAACAGTCATTCCATTCTCGCTACAAACAGACGACATCGAGCCTGACAGATACTCAAACAATCCTTTGCGTAAGTCTATCGTAGAAAGTGGGAGAAGCGCTTTCCCGGTTGCTTATGTCACAACTGAAGGGTTAAGTTACGACCGCGATTTCCTCGAGAAGTATAAAGGCTCATTAGTCACAGAGGAGGAATTTGAGTTCGGAAAAACATGCCTAGAGGAGTTCGACCGTTATGTCGACTTCGTAGATTATTATAAACGGTGGCAATTCAACGATGCGGCAACGCAGCTAGGGATTTGCCTTAACATTCCTACATTGAGGATGCCGCTAGAAACCTTGATGGAGGAGGGAAGTTCCGGACCACTTCACTCCGTGATAGAAAGATGCCACGAGGGATATGACTCGCTCGACCGGATTTATAGGTTGATGGGTAGGAACATCAACAAGAAGAAGACCCTCCTACCTACCGTCCCACATTCGCGAAAGGGGTATGGGTCGAAGCGTTGCGCTAGAGGACGCCTAGTTTTTTCGGGAAAGATGTTTTCTCTTGTGAAAGTAAAGTATGAGACATCGAAGCTATATCCGAACATGGCTGACCCGAATGACGTGAGCATAGCTGTCGGAGAGGATATGTTTGAGTTGCCTGCAGACAGGTTTGTCAGTTATTCTTATGCGGAGACTCCCACATCTCCACAGTTTGCACTGTACATTCTACTCTCTCCTGAAGACGCCTCTATATGGCATGGAGTAGGGGCTTTCGAGGGAAGCGATATCTTAAAGAGCTATAGTTCGGTTCAGTCAGCCTTCTTTGCTGGAGAAATACTTCAAGGAGTAAAAAAGGTCAGAAGGCGCTCTGGACCATCCTTAGCATTCAACCTTGTACCGGAGAAGATGTGGAGGCATCCTATCTATGAAAACATCGATGCAAGCATAGGATGTGTATCTGACCTTCGCATGTTTTTGAGCAAGGAATTGAAAGTGACCCAGCTGCATACATGCATGGGCGTTCGGGGCATCTCTTAGACGGAGGAGGCCAGAGAGACTCGATTCACTAAAAGTCTTATAACCTACTGGGTAACATTTTATATTGGATGGTCATGCCTTACCTTGTAAAGGACTATATGGTGAAGGATTTCCCTAAGGTTGATGAAAAAACCTCCGCGATCGATGCTGCCAGAGCCATGGTTGCCTCAAGCCGAGGCTTTCTTATTGTGCTTAAAGAAGGGCGACCTGAAGGCATCGTTACTGAACATGACTTTATTGAGAAGATCATAGCGAGAGACCTGAATCCATCCAAGGTCAATGTCGGAGAAATAATGTCTTCTCCTCTGATAACTATTGACCCAGACGAAGACCTTCTTAAAGCATCTGAGCTTATGCAGAAACATAGGATCCGCCGCCTCCCTGTTGTCAAGGAGGGGATAATCTACGGGGTTGTGACTACACGAGAGATCTCCCAAAGAGTAGGCGAGTATGTAGAAAGAACCATCAGAGATATAATGCGGTGGGCATCACCATTCGGTAGGTAAAGCCTTACAAAGCTTGCTACAATTCTTCAGACTCAAGATAGAACCAATCGTCCAATTTAGTTTTGCTCACATGCATCGAAGGCTCCCTAGTCAGGCTGATACCATAGTAGCTACCGCCCATGACCCGAGACACCTCCATCAGAAACTCTGTAGGCGTAAACCAATCTGAACGTGAGGGGAGCTTCTTGAATGCCTCTCCAGGTATCTCTGACCTGCGATGTGAAGTGTTTATTACAATTGTTCTAACCCCGCTACGCTTGAGTAGATGAGCTACGTCAAAAACGTCTGCCTGGGCTTTACTCACAAACATTCTTCTACTTCGCGATGTTAGGGGTCTTGTTAAGGGCACGTTGGCGATCCCATCTGATATAAGGATCATCATCGGAATCACATCTTTGTTCCTCTGCTTCTCTAGGCGAAGGAGCCTCAATGCACGAAGCATACCGGAGGCGATAGGTGTAAAGTCGCTTGTTCCAACGTTCCATAGCTTCTTGACGATCAAGCCTAGATTAGTTGTCGGTTGTTGAAGTATAGTTGCGTCCATACCCTTAAATACCACTAGTGAGACGCGGTCACGTCTCCTGTATACGCTTCGATGGAGGCTGAAGACTGCTCGGCCCAAGTTAATGATTGAGTTCGCCATCGATAGGCTCATGTCGACAACAAGCACGATAGAGAATGGTGCCCTATACTCACGCATCTTCACACGAATATCTTCAGGCCTTATGATAATGGCCAGTCCCCCATCACTTCTTCTGTAACGTTGATAGGGGGCAGCTGCCCTAACCGTTGGTCCGAAGGCTATATCCTGGGGCTTATCTCTCGGCGTTTCATGCCATACGTAACGTCCACGTGATGAGGAAGCTACAATCTTAGCCCTCTTTCCTACAAGATATTGTGTACCTCGGATAGCTCTCTCCCTTTGGGCGGAAGGTCTTAGCCTATGATGAGCTGGCTCAGTTTTCTGAATGAACCTCTCTGCTTCGGCAAGTGTTACACCGCTTCCCTCCAATTCTGGTTGGCTTTCATCTCTATGCTCCGCTATCGTCGGAAGTCTTACAGCCTCGTCTGAGTCCTCCACAACCATCTTCGGCCCCCGTGTCTGGACACTGGTAATCCGTGAGAGGTCGAGAAGTTTGACAGGGGGTGGTGAACGTGGCTTGCTTAGGCGTCTACCAACAGCGACACCTAATGATACCGCAAGAAGGATACCTGAGATAAAGAGGAGGGGAGACTTCATAACAATCTCTGTAAGACCTCCAGTGAGAATAAGTGAAACAAGTGTAACTGCAAGAAGAAATGTCAGAGCCCCTAGCCTCTTTAGAGTATGAGACCTTCCAAGTCCTGCAGCCTTTTGAATAGCTCTACGTAATTTGATTCTTCTACCTCCCCGCTTTGAGGCAAGAACAGCCACTGGTGTCTCTTCAAAAGCCTCCTTGATCTCTCGGCTACTTGGTGGGGATCGTAGACCTGAGTCTCTGGTTCTGTGTGACAATGTAAGTTCAGATGCGAGGTATATGTCGTCTGGCTCGACTTTAAGCCGACCATTGTAGGCAGCTAAGGCCCTTGCCGCTCGAATGGTCACTATGTCTGGTCGATAACCATCGACCCTAAGGGAAGCGTGGAGTTTCGCAACACTTTGAAGGGCCTCATCGGTTACACTTACCTTTGGTAGCAGGAGGCGTGCTTGTAAAATGCGTTCTCGGATAACCTCATCCTGAGGCCGATATTTCTCAACAAAACTATCAGGCTTCTGTGAGAACTCCAAGCTGCGTCTGATCACTTCAACACGGTCGGCCAGGCTCCTTACATTCTCAGTCTTGGCGTGTAGCCCGAAGCGGTCGAGGATCTGAGGTCGGAGCTCACCTTCCTCTGGATTCATTGAGCCAACAAGTATGAAGCGTGCTGGATGAGAGGCAGAGATTCCCTCTCTCTCGACAATGTTCCATCCAGATGCTGATGCGTCAAGTATAGTATCTACAAGGTGGTCTGGGAGGAGGTTCACCTCGTCGAGGTAGAGGATCCCTTGATTTGCCATTGCTAAAAGGCCGGGCTGAAGTGTCTTCTCCCCGCCCTTCATCAGCGACTCCACATCTATGGTTCCCACTATCCGATCCTCTGTTGCACCTATGGGTAATTGGACAAATCTTGTAGGCTCCTTTATGCTTGGCAGGCTGCCGTTCTCCTCATATCTTCCCCTACAAGCTGCACACATACATGCTAGGTCGGTTGGGCTGCATCGATAAGGGCATCCTTGGACAACCTCAACCTCAGGAAACAGGGTAGCGGCAGCCCTAACGAGTGTAGACTTTCCTGAGCCTTTTGGCCCTGTTAGAAGGACTCCTCCGATGTTATGGTCTATGGCGTTGAGAATCAGCCCAAGTTTTGCACGCTCTTGTCCCACAACTGCTGAGAAGGGAAATGCTGGTTTCCTCAACAATATGCTGATTTCCTTCTAGATGGTTGACTCGTTGTAAATATGATGTGGAGATGCTTGTATATTCTAGCCACCTTATTAAGAATAAGAACATATCCATATGCCTTTGAAGGTTGCAGACTCTTTAGGAAACAAATGTTCAACATAATTTACACCTCTGGCTTTTGAGAAGTTTCAAGCAAACGCTTTCCAACAAGAGCGTTTGTAAAAGCCTTCCTAACCTCTTCGGGTGTTGCTGGTTCATCGAATCCTTCCCTTCTAGTTCTGAAGCCTATAGCCATCTCCGCGACCTGTAGAATGTCGTGTGCAGTAACCTCTCTACGGCCTTCAAAAGCAGCCAAAGTTTTTGCTGCTCGAATCGTGACGATATCTGGCCGGTGCCCATCAATGTTTAGTGAGATACAGGCGCTTGCAACTGCCTCGAGGTATGCGTCGTCCACCTTTACATGTTCAAGTAGCTTCCTTGCATCTTGTATTCTTCGCCTCAAGGCCTCTTGCTCTTTCATGTATGACTTGACAAATTCAACCGGCCTCTCCCCAAAGGCGATATTGTTTCGGATAATCTCGACCCTCTGCTTCTCATCCATTATCTCTTTAACAGTTATGTGAAGGGCGAAACGGTCAAGGAGCTGAGGCCTAAGCTCACCCTCTTCAGGGTTCATGGTGCCCACTAAGATAAAGCGTGAAGGGTGAGCTATCGAAACTGCCTCCCGTTCAACAATGTTCCAGCCAGAGGCAGCTGCGTCGAGAATGTCATCTGTGATATGGTCTGGTAGGAGGTTGACCTCGTCTATGTAGAGAATGTTCTGATTTGCCTCGGCCAATATACCTGGTTCAAAGGCACGGATCCCGTGCTTAATCGCCTGTTCAATGTCGAGGCTGCCCACCACCCTATCCTCTGTTGCACCGATGGGCAGGTCTATAACCCTCATCTTTCGGCGAGCAACTTTAAGCGGCTCACCCTTTCTGTACATAGAGAGACAGTCCTGACACATGTTTGTTGGATCCGTGGGGCTGCAGTTGAAGCGGCATCCATCAACAACCTCAACTTCAGGTAGCAGGTCAGCCAACGCCCTGACCGAGGAGCTCTTCCCAGTGCCTTTTGGTCCTCTAATTAGGAGGCCCCCGATCTGTGGGTTTATTGCATTGAGTATCAAGGCTCTCTTAAGCTGATCCTGTCCAACTATTGCAGAAAAAGGGTAGACAGGGCGTTCGGCGAGCATATCCTATTCATGAAGAAACTTGTTCTGAGCATATGAAATACCTTTCGGACTTAACAAACATCTTTTTCTACTTCCGGCAGCCAATCTATCTCCATAGCCAACCTTTTCATGGAGCCTCAAGAGATAGAAGGGAGAAGAGATCAGCAAGCATTTAGATACATTCAGACAGCTTCTCGATGAGACCGACATACTTGAGAGAGTGAAGCTTGAAGCGATTTTGCCAGTTGCGTTAGATGCTAGACCATGTGCGCTGTTGAATATTCCAGCAGACTTAGTCGGGGGCGAAAAGCTTGCCTTAGAAGTTGAATCCTCATGTAGAGACGCCTATATTGCAGCCAAGAATGAGGGTGACCCACGGCGTAAACGTGAGTTGGTAAAGATTTTCACGGATGCTCGGAGAGAGGCTTTTTCCCGTATCGTGCTTAATTCACAATCATTTCTCACCCTGACCTACTGGTGTACACGGCTTGGCTTAACTACTATTAGAAGCGAAATTCTACCAACAACATGGGAGATGTACATCTTCAAGAGTATGCTAGTTAGGTTCCAGATACATCGTCTGTCCATTAAACGAACCAAGCTACGTAGAATTAACAGTTATTCTGCACAAACTAAAACATACCCCGTCTTGTTGGCAGAAGAATTCTCGTCTAAGTATGTCAGTCAAGTTGGAACACTACTTGGCTATCCTCAGTGCTGCGTTGAACGTTTCGTTAAAGACAGAGTTAACAATATCTCAGCCGAGGCCCGAGCTTCTGAGCAGATCCGTAGGCTCCGGGATGAAGGGGTAGAGTTGAACCTTTACGTCTACTTCGTAAAAGATTTCTTTCCATGTTCACCATCCTGCATGAAAGCTAAGGCCCAGGGAGAGCTTATCTATAGGTATATCTCAAAGCTCTCCCCAGATGCAGGGGAAAGATACAAGAGGCTACTTGCGGAAAATCTGTCACTAGTGGAGAATTATAGCGAGATCCTAAGAATGCATCAGGAGAAGCTTAAGTTCTTAAGAGGCCAACTCTAAGCTTTAGAAGGCGCTTATAAAGAACTAAGGACATAAACATCTTGATTGGACTCTATGGCGAGTAGGCTGATAAGGAGTAACAAGTTTGTTGCTATGTTGCTTGGACTAGACGGAGTACTGAACGGGGTCTACCTGAATGACGTCTTCATGGCGGTTCCTTTCGTAGTTGCTGCAGTCGAGTTCTATATGACGTCACCTACATGGAGGCTTAGACGATGGCTCGTAGTTTTTACAGGAATCGTCATAGCCCTAAGCTTAGCGCAGGGAATGGACTACCTTATTGGCGGAGCCACAGGGCAGGGAATAGTGGTTCTCCTGCAAGGGGTCTCGCTCTTTATCGTGAACATGCTGGTTGTTGTATGCCTCGCCGCTGCACGTTCAGCCTCGATGGCTAATCAGCCCACCTGACAAGTAAGCCAAATTCCATCAGGAACCATGTTTAGCCTATTCTCGCAGCGGGTGAATTCAAGTGAAATATATATGTAAGTGTAGCATATTCAAAGCGCCGTTTGAGGTTTAGACATGTCAGTAACCAGAACCGGGGAAATTCGAGTAATTCTTGCAACGGACTGTGGAAGCACTACCAGCAAGGCTAGATTCTTTAAGAAAGTTGGTGACGAGTATCGCTTCGTTGAGAGTGGCGAGGCACCTACCACCGTTGAGGCACCATATGAAGACGTGACCTTCGGTATCAAAAATGCTGTGAGAGAGGTGGAGGAACTTACAGGGCATAAGCTCCTGAGGGACGACGGCGCCGGAATCATCATGCCGTATGATGGTAAATGCGCAGGCGCAGACCTGTATGTAACAACAAGCAGCGCAGGTGGAGGTCTACAGATGATGTGCACGGGGATAATGAAGAATATGACCGCTGAAAGTGCTGAACGGGCGGCTCTTGGG
This sequence comes from Bathyarchaeia archaeon, assembly GCA_038826985.1. Lineage (GTDB taxonomy): Archaea > Thermoproteota > Bathyarchaeia > RBG-16-48-13 > JAWBNY01. The sequence goes on from JAWBNY010000010.1 coordinate 10,022, forward strand.
GCAGGTGCCATAGTTATGGATGTGCTATCGGCAGATGATGGAAGATTACCATTTCAAAGGATACAACGTGTTCGGAGTCTGAGGCCGGATATCATCCTGATGGCAGGAGGCACGGATGGTGGAGAAGCTACGAAAGTGCTTGAGACCGCGGAGCTGATTAAGGCTGCCGAGCCAAAGGCGCGTTTCGGGGCCTCATACAGTCTACCAATCGTGTATGCAGGCAACGCTGCTATCCGTGAACAGATTAAGAAGATCCTGGGAGACAAGTATGCGGTGAAGATAGTAGATAACGTACGTCCAAGGTTGGAGGTGGAGAATCCAGGTCCTGCAAGAGATGCGATACATGAGGTTTTTATGGAACATGTAATGTCCCATGCGCCCGGATATGATAAACTAGGAAAATGGACTCAAGTGCCGATAATGCCGACGCCTGCTGGAGAGGGAATGATGTTCCAAACGATAGCCAAAATGTACAATGCCAACGTCATAGGTGTTGGGCTTGGCGGGGCAACAACGAACGTGTATTCGGTCTTTGACCAAAGATTCGTGAGGACTGTCAGCGCCAATCTAGGTATGAGCTACAGTATAGGCAACGTAATAAAAACAACAGGGATTAAGAATGTGATACGGTGGATCCCGTTTGATATAGATGAAGCTAGTCTCAGGCAGGGTCTGTATAACAAGATGATTAGACCGACAACCATTCCTCAAACTCTCAAAGACTTGATGATCGAGCATGCCGTTGCTCGTGAGGCCCTTAGACTCGGATTCAGACACCACAAGTTCTTGGCACGTCCATTGATGGGCACGATCTCAGATGACGGTTTCTCCTTCACAAAAATGACCTCTTCATACCTAACCACTGAAGAAGTTGCTGAGACTGGAGAGACATACATTGACATGATGAAGTGTTCTTGGATCGGCGGAACAGGAGGTCTCCTAAGCCATGCTCCCTCAAGGGTGCAGTCAGCACTTCTATTAATAGACGGGTTTGAGCCTATGGGTGTCACACGTCTGGGCCAAGACAGCGTCTTCATGATGCCCCATCTCGGAGTGCTATCCACCGTACATCCTATGGCGGCAATGGAGATCTTTGAGAAGGACTGCTTGGTTAGGCTTGGAACAGTCATCGCTGCAAGAGGGCATGCGCAACCTGGGAAAGAAGTTATGAGAGTCAAGATCACCATGCCTAACGAAGAGGTTGTGGAGAAGACGGTCATGTATGGAACCATGGCAAGGATCCCGCTTCCAGAAGGTCAGACGGCAAACGTCGAGGTCGACCCCACCATCTCCTTCGACGTTGGAAGAGGTATGGGACGATCCTTACACACACAGGTGGAAGGCGGTGTAGTAGGGGTCATACTCGATGGGAGAGGAAGACCGCTCATAATTCCGCAAGAGCCTGAGGAAAGGAAGAAAACTCTCTTAGACTGGTTTGAGGCGCTGGACGCCTACCCCAACATGAAGACAATACTTGCCAGAGGGTGAACTTTATGGCATATGCACCTGGGTTGAAGAGAAAAGAACTTGTCTTGGTACGTAAGCGTAGAGTGCTTCCACTCGCCGGAGAGGTTCTTGTAAAAGAGAAGGACATTGTAACCCCAGATACAGTAGTAGCAAGAACATACATCCCGGGGAATCCAACTGTTGTTAACGTGGCAGAGAAGTTTGGGCTGGAGCCAGGTGTTGACGAGATTACATATTACATGAGGAAGAGGACAGGGGAGACTGTCAAGAAGGGAGAAACCCTTGCGATGTCTTCATCATTCTTCGGACTTTTCAAGAAGGAGCTGCTCTCGCCCATCGATGGTGTCGTGGAAAATGTCTCAAACATGACTGGAATGGTTGTTCTAAGGGAACCGCCTATTCCAGTGGAGCTCAAAGCCTACATCCCAGGAGCGGTCACACAGATCATTCCTAAAGAGGGTTGCGTGATCGAGACTCCGGCCGCCTTCATTCAAGGCATATTCGGTATCGGCGGAGAAACTAACGGTCCCCTGACAGTAGTCGACTCCTCTTCCATCATGAAAGAGGACATGGTAACAGAGGACATGAGAGGAAAGATCGTTGTTGCCCCTGGGTCAGTTGACATAGGTGCACTTAGAAAAGCTACACAGGTCGGTGTGAGGGGAATCGTTACGAGCTGTATCGATGAGAAGGAGCTTACTGAGTTCATGGGATATGAGGTTGGAGTGGCCATCACAGGGACAGAAGAGGTTGGGCTGACGCTCATCATCACAGAGGGCTTTGGAAACGACCTACCCATGTCGAAGAACACTCTTCGCATCCTTCAAAACTTCGAGGGTAAGCTTGCATGCATAAACGGTGCAACGCAGATAAGAGCAGGAGTACTTCGCCCTGAAGTTATCATACCCAGAGAGATTAGCGGCAACATCGCTTTGACAGATTATGACGTCGAGGATACCAAAGCGGTAAGTGAAGGATTGAAGCCGGGCATACTGATTAGGATAATAAGGGAACCATACTTCGGCGCTATTGGTCATGTAACGGCTCTGCCGCCTGAGCTTCAGGTTGTTGAGACTGGTTCGCCGGTAAGAGTGCTTGAAGCGGAGCTTGAAGATGGACGACGAGTAGTTGTTCCACGTGCGAACGTAGAAATCATAAGCGAGTAGTCTGGTTCAAGCCTCCTCCCGCATATTTTGCATATTGGAGCGATCTTTCTACCAAATGAAAGGGTTTGAAAAGCAGCTACAGAGCTTCATATGCAGTTCAGAAGACTGGATTCGGTATGGCTGAAATATGGGACAGATATTAGGAGTATAATCTATATGGAACCCCAGATCTAGGTAAACTTCATCTATATTGAAGATGACCGTTGTGGCTTAAGCCATGCTCTCCAAGATAGACCGTAACTTCCTCAACTTTGCTCTCTCATTGTATATACCAGGTTTTTTCATAAACCTTGGATGGGGACTCGTAAGCCCGGTTCTACCAATCTACGCAGAGTCATTTGGAGTACCATATTCTTTGGTTGCAATGATTACAACAGCGAATGCCCTAGGGCGTCTTGCATGTGACATCCCACTGGGGGCCGTCTGTGACAGAGTTGGCAGAAGACCATTATCTATCGCTGGGCCTCTCCTAGTCACACTATTCGCTTTGCTTTCAGGAATAGCTCAGAACTTCTACGAACTGCTCTTCTACAGGGCTATGACGGGAGTCGCCATGTCTATGTGGATGATTGCCAGACAAGCATTGGTAGCCGACAGTATCGACAAGTCTATCCGTGGAAGAGTAATGAGCATCTTCCAAGGGGTTAATATGATGGGTTCTGCTGCTGGCCCTGCCATCGGTGGGATAATAGCAGAACTCTGGGGCATACGGGCACCATTCTTCTTCTACGCTGCATCCACCTTTGTGTCACTGATTGCCTGTCTCCTTTTGGTAAAAGAGACTTCACATAAGAATCGGCCAGCTGGAGAGAGACATCGTATAGAGCTCCGCCAACTCCTTAGATTCCTAACCTTCCCGATACTCATCGCAGCCTTCACAAACTTCACCAATCATATACGGTTCTCAGCTAGAGGAGTTCTTGTCCCCTTGTATGGTCATGATATCTTAAACATCTCCAAGGGAGAAATCGGAATAGTACTGAGCATTTCAACACTGGCAAACGTTCTAATGGTTATACCTGGAGGATACATTGTTGACAAATATGGTAGGAAGGCTGCGCTTGTACCTGCCTTTATCTTGACCGGACTAGTCTTTACCTTGTTCCCGTTAACAACAGACTTCGTAAGTATTGCTTTGGTCTGCTTCCTCCTCGGTGTGGCAAGTGGGATAGGTGGCGGCGCAACAATGACTGTTGCAGCAGACCTCTCGCCTGAGGGGCAAAGAGGCATCTTCCTAGGGTTCTGGCAGACGGTTGGTGACCTTGGCTCCGCTATAGGACCTGTAATGCTAGGAGTTATAGCAGACCTGCAAGGGCTACTAGCCCCATTCTATGCAACAGCTGGTCTAATGTTTGTGACCGCTGTGACAACTCAACTATTTGTAAAAGAGACCCTTAAGAAAGGAGAAGCGGTATGATGACGACATATAGCATGAAACAAGCCTTAACAGACCTACCCACTAACTCCTATATGCGGGGGTTGCCGAGATTGGTCAAAGGAGCGGGACTTAAGATCTCAATTCTTGGGCCAGATAAGAGATCCCGTGGCGAAGGCCTTCGTGGGTTCGAGTCCCACCCCCCGCACCATTTTACTGACAAATTATAATACTTGTTTGCCTTACTTTTGCTGGGAGCAGTGACAAGTCTAAATGGGATAAGACACATAAGATTAGGGATTTATATCGCAGTTTATGGTAGAGCATGTAAAAGATTCTATACAACATTTGGGGTGGTTAGTAAGTCTACTTAATCCTAGATGAGCTTGTTAATAGTGTAAAGAGACTCTGAATAGGAGCGGAAATA
>JAWBNY010000011.1:0-13520 GCA_038826985.1 Bathyarchaeia archaeon
AGCGAAGGCTTATGTAACGCAGCTTTCCCACTTCCGCAGCAACCACATAATGTGTCACCGAGTAAGTCGCTTTGTAAACTCTGTAGATGGCCGACTGTTAACGTGAGTTCTCCTTCCAATATACGGAAGTGGCTCCTTTGTCTCAATCCAAATTGCCCGACAAAGAAGGACAATAAGTAAGCTGATTATACATCTTTTGTACCTGTTTAGCTGTATCGCAGGAAGCCTCGTTCCTAATCAACAGCCCAGCCAGTATCATTCAAACATAAGAAAGAAGACTTAAAAGGTTATCTAAGTGAGTTAGGAAACCTGAATCTGAGGGAAGAAAGTGGCACGATTTCTCAGGAAGTTAAGATTGCCGTTGGTCAAGCCATTAAAAAATTTGGCTATTATATGCCTAATGGCTTTCTTCATATTTGTTTTAGCAGGGGGAATATATGTTCTGATGGAGAAGCCACCGCGCGTTTTGCCTTCACCGTCCAATCCTGTTTTCTGGTATCCAGGACTCACAGAGCAAACATTCAACGAGAGTCTCTACTTTGCTGTTTTCCTATTTGTTGGAGTCTCTGGTGGATATCTAGTTTTTATGAGCACTCGAGCTGGACTAAGACCACGGGAAGCCAAGATGCTTCTGTTAATTGGAGCAATAATGATGCTGATCGCCACAGTCTATTCCGAAGCAATTCTTCGTCTAAAACTTAGCTGAATAGTCTACTTTATCACCGCTGATAGCCGAAGCATCCTGAACTAGTTTTCTTCAATAAAAACGGTAGAGACATCTAGAGGGTTATGACACCTCCACTAAACCTTCTTCAGCTAATCTTATACATAACTTATGAGCCACTACACTATGTTCAGATCCTTTCTCAACTAGAACCTCTCGAACTTGAGTACGTCTCGGAGGGAGAATTTTCACAATGTTTCTTGACCAATATCGTAGAACTCTAGTTCCAACAGGCTCGAACCCCCCAACTCTATTTTCTGCCAGAGGGCTCTTAACTTGACTCGTTAAAATGACCATCAAATTATATGTCAGCGCCAAGTCTGCAAGACAGGCAAGTTGCAGACTCAACTCCCGATTTAAACGAAAAACATTGTTAGAAGTCAATTCAGCGCGGTAAAGAGAGGTTATTGTGTCTACAATAATTCCTCCCAACTTTGGATTGATGAAATTACCTAAGCTTAGCAGCAGATGCGTTAGTCCTCGAAATGAACATGGCCTAACAAAATAGATAAGAGGTAAGATTTTCTGCGTGTCGACTCCACTCATCTGGCGTATGCGCTCTGCGGACACATGGAAATCAGCGTCGACGAATATGGTTGTTCGTCCTTCACGTGCCTTGGATATTGCTGCGTCAAGCGCCATAGCAGTCTTACCTGAACCCGACTCACCATATACAAGGGTTAACTCTCCCTGTAGGTTATGGTGCAGAATTCTTTCTAGAAGACATGGTCGTGTAGCCAGATCTGAATAGAACACGTTCCCACACGAGCCGTATGCCTCTTATAGCGGAAACTATACAAAAACTTTGTTAATGTTAACACACACCTAAATGTACAGGCCTAAATGTCCTCAGACCGGATAGTTGTAGAATTCAGTTACTGGCTATATGGCCGGTACTTCAGAAACGCTATGGTACGTCGACCCGAGGTAAATAACCTCGACATAGAAGAAATCTCGAAAAAATATGCTGTAAAGGCCCAGATTCGTTATACTAAGTCTACATATTATTCTATTGGACGGCCACCACGCAGGTATCGAAAGGCTATAATCACTGTGTATAGCGAGTATCCAGATGAGATCCGAGGTTTCTTAAGAGAAATCGTACTTCTCTATGGGCATCCAGACGAAATACCGCTAGCCTTCACAATGAACAAGAGAGCGGGGAGAGCCATTTTGAAGGCAATGCTTAAGGAATACCCCAAGAGATAGAACCATAGGATGCGAAACACTAATCAAGCCAACATATCAATCAATTGAGCTGATTGAGTATGCAGTCTCTTGTTAGTATGGTTGAAACAAAACCAGTCAAACAGGTAAAATACTGTCTTCTCGGTTCGCCCGATGTCGGGTTAGTGGGCGCGATTGCCGTAAGCTATGTCATACAAACCCTGAAAATGGAGGCAGTTGCTAGCCTAGACTCAGACATTCTCCCTCCCCTTATTGTCATACATAAAGGAGCCCCTCAAGGGCCTTTTAGAGCCTATTTAAAGAATGATTTAGCTGCTTTGATCTCTGAAATACCTGTAGAACCTCATACAATTGCACCCGTGGCAAGGGCGATTGTTGAGTGGGTACAGTCAAAGGAAGCTGAGGCGTTGATCTCGATTAGCGGTGTCCCAGTAGAAAACAGGCTAGACATCGATGTACCAAAGGTATATGGTGTTGGAACATCCCCCAAAATGCTTGAGATATTTAGTAAAGGAGACATAGAGCCTCTTGAGGAGGGTTTCATGGCAGGGCTCCACGCAGTTGTAATGCGTGAATGCCTGAAAAAGGGTGTCAACAATATTGTGTTACTGGCTCAATCTCATCTTCAATACCCTGATCCAGGGGCGGCTGCCTCAACTGTAACCTCATTAAACAACATGATAAACCTTGGTGTAGACGTAAAGAAACTGCTTGACCAAGAAGAAGAAATACGCCTAAAAATGCGGGAGCTAATGCAACGGACTAGGCGGTCTATGTCGCAGATTCCAAAGTCGTCTGAGCAAGAGATACCAATGATGTATGTTTAGCGGAGTGGTTAATGGATTGTCCAACTCTACAGAAAGACGGCCTACGACAAGCTACATATTTCCCTTAGAGCCCTTCGTTATGGCGGATTCTTTCGAAAGAATGTGGAACCTATTAGAAGGAAGCCTTGAACCACTGGGTGAAGTTAGAGAGCTAGAGAAGACTGTTCGAGTAACTGTAGATCTTCCGCTGGTAAGAAAGAAAGATATCAAGGTTAGACTGGTTGGGGACATATTGGAGATATATGCAGAGCTAAAACGCTGTGTTACATTCAATAAGTGGGGAACTATCCAGAAGAAATGCGAGTTTAGGTCATTCCACAAGAGTTTACGTTTGCCAACAAAGGTAACAACAATTGGGGCAAAGGCGACTTTCAAGAAAGGTGTACTTGTAGTTGAGCTACCAAAAGCAGAAGAGACACATGAAGTAGAGATTCAATAATCCTAACCATATTCCCATAATTCTATGCTGCTACGTTATCTTTTGATGTTAAGTGTTTCCTCGAGTCCGTAAATGAAGTTCAAACGTTCTTAGCAAGCCCTTCTCTAGGATTTTGATGCTATCTAAATATTCTCCAACATCGATACTCTCATCAAGAGTGTGGTCAAGTTTTGAGTCACCTGCTCCATACGTCACCATCGGTATCTTCATGAAAGCTCCTAAAACATTCATGTCGCCGGTGCCTGTCTTCCTAGTGAGTGTTGCTTGCCTCTTCCTCACCTCTCTTATACCCCACGATAAGCCTCTCACTAATATTGAGCGTGAGTCGGCTTCATAAGGCTCACATTGATCCTCAACGCTAAGACAAAGGTCAACATCAGGGTGTGCCACACGGTATGAGTTGATTGTATTGACAATCTCGTTCAGCATTCTACTAGGTGTTATAGGCGGAGGTAGCCGAAAATCTATCTTTATATCACACCAAGAGGGCACCGTGGAAGAAGAGCCTCCACCACATATCTCAGTAAGTGTGTCTGTAACAGCGTAGAACTTGCTCTCTTGTTTCTCCTCTGGGAAGTGTATTGATTGAAGTCTTCTCCAGACGTTGATAGCTTCATCGATAGCGTTTCTATAGAGCCAAGGTGCGGAAGAGTGCCCTGTCTTGGTTTTAACTGAGAGCTTGATATGCAAACTACCTTTATAGGCTATGGTTATGTTCTCAACGCCACTTGGTTCTCCAAAGATAGCATAGTCTGGGTTGAATCCTTTTTTGACAAGGTTCTTTATTCCTCGTCCTTGGCCTTCCTCGTCAACCACCCCAGCAACCAAGAGCTTCCCCTTGAACCCTTGGCTGATGAGACTCTCGGATGCACAGATCAGCGCGGCAAGAGCTGGCTTCGCATCCACAGCACCTCTTCCGTAAATCCTGTTTCCTTCGATTCTCACTGGTAGCTCTCCAGGAACCGTATCCATATGTCCACAAAGAAAAAAGAAAGGCCCGCTATTGCCATATTCTCCGATGACGTTTCCTACGTCATCTATGTAGGAGCGCAGACCTAGACGCTTCATCTCCCCAAGAAGGAAATAGGAGATTTCATGTTCTTTGCCACTTGGGCTGTAGAATTCGAGCATTCTATGAAGAAGATGAACCTGCTCCTCTGGACTTTGCATCTTCCTCACCTATGACAGCATCTACGACATTGGCCACTATATCAAGCTGCTCTTGAGTAATAACTAAAGGAGGCAGAAACCTTAGGACATTCCTACCTGCGTCTAGAATAATAACTCCCTTACTTTGGGCCATCATTAGCACGTTGTAGATGTCGAAGCGGCACTCAACCCCAATCATTAAACCCTTACCCCTAACCTCACGAATAAACCTGTAACGGCTGTGTATCTGCTCGAGTCTATTCATGAATTGCTTTCCTAGGTTCTCTGCCCTTTCCCACAACCTCTCGTCAACTACGACATCAATCGCTGCAGCTGCTGCAGCACAGATAAGTGGGTTCCCTCCAAATGTGCTAGAGTGTTCACCGAGTTTTAAAGCGGCCATAATGTCTTCTCTAGCAACAGTTATACCGAGCGGGAGACCACCTGCCACAGATTTGGACAAACATAGAATGTCTGGTATGACCCCTGAGTGTTCACAAGCAAAGAGTTTGCCTGTTCTTCCAAAACCTGTCTGAACCTCGTCAAAGATGAGAAGAATTCCCTTCTTATCACAGAGTTCTCTTAGTTCTTCAAGAAAACCCTCTGGCGGTACCTTAACCCCTCCTTCACCTTGGATAGGTTCAACTATCACAGCGGCTGTTTTTTCTGTTACCGCATTCCCTACAGCTTCGGCTTTTCCATATGGGACATGTCTGAATCCTGGAACAAGGGGTTCAAACGGAGTTCGATATCGCGGATTCCATGTAGCTGAGAGCGCACCCATTGTCTTGCCATGGTATGCCCCAACAAAAGCGATAAAGTCTGTCTTTCCAGTGAACTTCCTTGCAAGCTTGAGCGCTGCCTCCACTGATTCTGCTCCGCTGTTAGAGAGAAAGGCTTGCTTAAGCCCTGAAGGTGTTATCGCCATCAACTTCTTAAGAAGATTTGAACGCGCTTCTGTATACAAAGAGCTGTGGCACGCCAACAGATTCTCTGCCTGATTCTTTATTGCTTCAACAACCTTTGGGTGGCAGTGGCCTACAACAGCTACGCCGTAGGCACTCATACAGTCAATGTATTCTCTACCCTTCTTATCCCAGAGTATTGCCCCCCGTCCTCTCTCGATTACAAGATTTCTTCGAGCATAAGTACCTGGAGTCGATCTTTGTTCTATCCCAATTATTTCTTCCTCATTCATTTTGCATCACCGTACCTACCGAATGGTTTATAGCCGCTGAGATGGGAGCCAAACCATTGCCGGAGGCAATTACAACCTTTTTCACACCCATCTCAAGCGCCTCTATAGCTGCATGAACCTTTGTGATCATGCCTGCCCCAACCCTAGAAAGTATGTGCCTCGCCTCCGCAAGAGTTAGCTTAGAGACTACCTTACCATCTAAGATCACCCCCTCCACATCGGTAAGCAATACAAGTATGTCAGCCTTCATCACGCCAGCTATATTTGCAGCCGTACGGTCGCCATCAACATTGAGAGGTTCGCACTCTTCACTTATGGCCACAGGCGACACTACAGGAAGATAATTACTTTTTAACAGCAGGTTTAATAGATCCGAGTTAATACCGATAATTCTGCCTGTATAGCCGCCGTCGATGACCATTTTCCGACCACGTTCGTTAACAATGAGCAGACGTTTTTTCCTTTCAGCCACGATAAGTTTTCCGTCCAAACCACAAAGACCAACTGCATTCACACCTACGCTTTCAAGCCTTGACACTATCTGTTTATTCAGCTTTCCAGCCATAACCATTGTGTATATCTCTACAGTTTCTCGGTCAGTGTAACGACTGCGAAACCCGTCGGGAGAAACTACAAAACGCTGTTCTTTACCTAGTTTCTCTGCGATCTCTGTTACCTCCACACCTCCACCATGAACGAATATGACTTGATTCCCACCAGCCACATTCTTGATATCCATGGCAACGTCTATAGGTAAGCCCTCCTCTAGGATCTTTCCACCAGCCTTAGCCACAATTAGCAAAGCTGTTCACCTTAACCATAGCATTTAACTCCCAACGCTCCACTAGTGGTTAAGCTTGATCTTTTGATAGATGCTCCAGCCCTCAACACTTTTCGCACATCTCAGAAGGGGTTCTGCAATATTTATGCCAGCTACAAGACGTGTCTGCTCCCAAAACTCTGGACATGAGTTTGCTTCATGGAATAACACGCGGCTCTTACCTCGTTCAAGACTCTCTTCAATAATCTCTGAAACTTTTGTGTATGCTTCAACATTTTTGTATGTTTCATAAGCCGTCTCAAGACGGCGACTCCAACCTCTGAAATCTCTATTCTTGTGTTCTTGATCATTCTTTACCTCCTTGACTTTTTCAAATGATGGAACAAGTTTCTCCAGTTCAGACTTTATGAACTCATCATCGATAAATCGGTCTTCCCCAACGTTCAGCATTGAGTCTAAAGCCAAGACCCAAGCCTCTGCCTCACATCCGATTGCCTCGCCTGCCTTAACTGCAACATTTTGCACCTCAACAGGAAGCCTTACTCCAAAAACCATATTACCCAAATAGGTGTTTGTTCGAAAATCTTTGAATCCTGCCCGTGCCAATGCGGTTGGGTAGCAGTATGCTGGGTTCCCACGTTCCTTCGCAACAACTATTCTGAGGTCATAAAACCATTTTTCAACAAATTCTTGAGCAACAAAACCCACAGGGTTTATGATCGAGGGCTCAGTTCCATCAACAAACTTCACTAAAGACTCACGATCGCGTGCTAGTCGAACCTCCCTCCCATGTGTACCCGCATCGGGTTTGACAACTATATTACCTTCACCCAGATCTCGCTGAATCAGGTCGGCTATGACTGACTCGTTATGGATCAATGTACCTTTTAATGTCCTATCATGAGAATCACATGGGACATAGGTTGTCTTAGGAATCGGTATACCTCTCCTCCAGAACTCAACAAGAGTTCTAAACTTGCTGAAACAAATCGATTCGATACTTAGAGGATTAATGACATATTTACCGAAACCTTCAAGAATACTAGCAGCGTAGAGGCGTCGATTCTTGCTTTGAGTTCTATTAAGTACTGAGTTAACTCCATCGATCAAATGTCTAAAATCCGTAGTTCGACTCCTAAAACTGAATACACCATTACCAATAAGCACAGAAACCTTCCTAAAGGGAATGTATTTAAGGTCAATACCCATCTCATGGGCAGTGACCTTTATCCCCTCCTCATCGGTCTCAGGATATTCATATAGAATTGCTATGCTCAATCTACACTCAATCTCTCGTAAGTTGGCGCCTAAGATATGGCTTTCCTCATTTTAAGAATTCTCTCGGTCTTCCTTTTTTGCATTCTGTCTGAACAAACATTCATTGCAGCATATTTGAGCACAATCGGACAAAGTTTAAGAGCGGCCGTGAGTAGAAGTTGCGAAAAGTTTGGAGGGACAAGAGTTTGCCTAAGGTAACTTGCCCAGATTGTTTGGCTGAAATTGATGTTCCAGACGATGTTATGGTAGGCGAAATCGTTAGCTGTCCTGATTGTGGGCTTGACCTAGAGGTGGAGAAGGTCGAAGGCCAGACCATAGAACTCCAGAAGCTGGCTATTGAAAAAGAAGATTGGGGCCAATAATCGGCTTATATTCTTCTCGGTTGTTATGAGATTTCCTATCCTCGCATAACGTGAGTTATTCTGGCTCAAAGAATATATACGTTAAAGTTTCAATCCTTCCTTCAAAGGAACGTTAAGATGAAAGATAGAGTCATCCTTGCATATTCAGGTGGACTTGACACCTCTTTCCTCATAAAATGGATACAAGAAAAATATGGAGTAGATGTAGTAACATTAACTGTTGATGTCGGCCAAGGCGATGACTTAAAATCTGTTGCTGATAAAGCATTGGCCATCGGCGCTATTCGCCACTATACTGTAGATTCTAAGGAAGAGTTTGTCAGAGATTACATATTTCCATCCGTGAAAGCTAATGGCCTCTATGAAGGACAGTACCCAATTAGTACAGCTCTCGCACGTCCACTAATCTCATCGAAACTTGTCGAGGTTGCGAGAAAAGAGAACGCTATAGGAGTAGCTCATGGATGTACAGGCAAAGGGAATGACCAAGCCCGGTTTGACATAACAATAAGGGCCTTAGCTCCAGAGTTGAAAATAATTGCACCAATCAGGGAACATAACCTTAGCAGGATGGAAGAACTAGAATACCTAAGGAAACATGAGGTTACACTACCTTTCGAGATCAGTAAAACCTATAGCATCGACCAAAACCTTTGGGGCCGTTCGATAGAAGGCGGCGGGCTAGAAGACCCGATGACAGAACCCCTGGAAGATATCTATAGCTGGACAGTAGCTCCGGAAAAAGCCCCGGACAGAGCAGTATACCTCACTTTGGAATTCGAACGAGGCATACCAGTATCGATTGATGGGACACCTGAGTCACCAGTCGAACTTGTTGCAAAGCTAAATGTTTTGGCAGGTCGGCACGGTGTGGGAAGGATCGACCATATGGAAGACCGTCTTATCGGTATAAAATCAAGAGAGGTATACGAGTGCCCAGCAGCAACGGTTATTCTACTAGCCCATCAGGACCTCGAGAAAGCTACCCTAACCAGACATGAAATCATGTTTAAGCAATGGATCGACCAGCACTGGGCGTTCCTTGTCTATGCAGGTCTGTGGCTGGAACCCTTGAGAAGAGACTTAGACGCTTTCATCGACTCAACACAACAAAGGGTAAGTGGGAAGGTAAAATTGAAAATGTACAAAGGTAGCCTTCGTGTTGTCGGTCGCTCATCTCCAGAGAGTCTATATGACCGAAATCTGGCAACTTATGGAGTGGAGACAACTTTTGACCAGACCCTCGCCAGAGGATTCGTAGAATTGTGGGGCCTTCCTACAACCGTAGCAAACATCATCGCCCGAAGAGTGCATCAGACTTAGAGCATCCGTATTCTAGGAATAGTCGAAGAAGTCTGTAGCCGTCCTCTAGTTTAAGCGAGCTACTCGATGCTGAGACCTCGTCAAAAGAGTGCACACCTCCACACGTGTTATTAGTGCTATAGAAGACGAATGGAACCGGGTCATCCTTATGCGTTCTAACTGAAACGGGTGTGAAATGATCTGAAAGAACCGCTATCGCGTATTCCCCTTGAATCTTCTCCAAGAGCCTCCCCAACAGTCTTCTATCTAGGTCCTCTATAGTCTTGACTTTGAGGTATGGATCGCCAATATGTCCTGCCTCATCGGGAGCCTCCACGTGTATAAGGACGAGGTCATGGTTTTCAAGTGCTCTTAGCGCATAATCTGCTTTGCCTTCATAATTTGTATCAATAAAGCCTGTAGCACCAGGAACTTTGACAAGGTCCATTCCAGCGTATACACCAAGACCGTTTACAACATCCACAGCGGAGATTACTGCACTTGACAACCTATATTTCTCACGGAGTGTACAAATATTAGGTTTTTTCCCCGGACCCCATGGCCAAATCATGTTCGCTGGAAAGTTGCCAGATTTGCTTCTTTCTATATTGATCGGATGGTTCGTGAGAATTGCGCGTGACTTAAGCACTAGGTTGTTCAACAGGTCTGCTGTTTTCTTGGCATCTGAATTCTTAGGTTTCGCAAGAATTTCTGTTATGCGTCTACCAACCACATCATGAGCTGGATAACAGTGAACTTCGTCAGAATATGGTTTTCCAAGAATTAGGAGATGTCTATAGCTGAGGCCAGGACAAAATTTAACATTTGGTTCCTCAAGAAACTCTTTTAGAATAAGGATAAGTTGCCTAGCTTCCTCGGTGCTGATATGTCCTGCTGCATAGTCTTTGAGAATCCCTTCTTTCTCTGTTACAAGATTAATACGAAAAGCAACCTCGTGGTCGCTTAGGGCTACACCCATGCTTGCAGCCTCTAAAGCGCCTCTACCAATCTTATATCTTCGGGGGTCGTAACCCATTATTGAGAGAATTGCAACGTCCGTATTCGCGTCCATTCCTGATGGAATCGTTCTTACTGTTCCACAGACACCTTTTCGTGCCAACGCGTCCATGTTTGGATGATAAGCGATTTGTAGAGGGGACTTACCTCCTAACTCATTTACAGGATAATCAGCCATACCGTCCCCAATTACCACGAGATATTTCATATAGAATACCGCTTCGGAAGGTACTGGGTAAATAGACTTGGCACATAGGATTTAAAACTGTTATCTATGAGTTAGAAGAAGACTATAATATCAGATATTTATGAGTAGAAAAGACCAAGACTTGAGATGACCCAACTAGGAGGTCTAGACGCTGACACAGGTGGAGTTCAGGCCATCTAGAAGAAGCAGCCATAGAGTTGGTTTGCTTATCGAACCTGGGAAAGCAAGCTTCAAGATAACCAGTGAACTAATAAAGAGAGGTGCAGCCCCAGTCCTATTAATGCCCTCCAAAGATATCCCGCTTGACATCCAGGTGCTGTTAGCTTCAAAAACCTATGAAGATATTGTTCCACGAGACAGGAAAGTGGTCTGGATAGAAGAGTCTTTGATTGAAGACACGATAGACCGCGTATTCTACCTCCTTCATGGCGATGGCCGCTTTATTGAAGGGAGCATCGGGATCGACCCTGGGAAAGAAATTGGAGTCGCCGTGGTCGCCGACGGAAAGCTACTCAGCGCAAACGTGTATCAGTGCGCGGACAAAGCGGTAGAGGATGTTTTAAAGCAAGTCTCAGCATTACCATGTGTAAGAAAGACTGTAAAAATAGGAACAGGAAGTAAGGAGTATAGCGCCAGAATTCTGTCTGCATTACTCAGCCAGCTTCCACCTGAAATACAGATCCAGCAGGTTGAGGAGGAGGGAACGACAAGTAATGCTATTTCAAGAACATATTCGCGAAGTCGCAGGAACGCTGTCTCCGCTACCTACATAGCGATGAGACGTGGAAAAACAATGCATAGGAATCCTCAACATGTCTATAGTGCTTGAGAAAGACAGAGTGCTCCTAGTTGAAGGGCCTGCGTCTGTTGTAATTCACGAGGGACGAGTGAATGCTCTAGGGGCACCGTTGCCTACAGGAAAAGCAGTCATAATTCGTAAAGGCAAAGTACTACCTCTTGAGGCTGAAGAGAATGCGAGGTTAAAGGTAACATCTAGTAATGATCATAGTGCAATTCTAGTTGAAGGAAGCACCATACCAGAGTCTTGGCGGAGAGCAATCAGTCAAATTGAAGAATATAAGCTGTCAACAACTATGGTGCTCGGGGCTTCTGACTGTGGAAAGAATACCTTCTGCATAGCCCTTGCCAACAGGCTTTTGAAACAGAACCTGAGAGTCGCGATCGTTGATGGCGATGTTGGACAGTCAGATATCGGACCGCCCGGTGCCGTTAGCTTCAGCGTAATTAAGCAACCAGTCTACGACCTATTTGAGCTTGACCCCAATTCAGTCGTCTTTGTTGGTAATACAAGCCCAAGCGCCATAACAGGTAGAGTCTTGTCTGCCCTAGCAGCTTTGAACAACGAGGTTAGGAATGAACAGATTCCACGTTTAATTGTAAACACTGATGGGTGGGTATCAGACGCAGAGGCTGTCGATTTTAAACTGAGAGTGGCGAAAATCTTTTCACCAGACGCAGTTGTCGGTATTCAAAACCATGAAGAGTTAGAGCCGATTCTATCCAGACTTGAAAGTGATGGGAATAATATCATTCGGGTAGAGACGCCACCTGTTGTCTATCATAGAAGCCGAGAAATTCGCCGTGAATTAAGAGAGCAGTGTTTTCGTAAGTTCCTCTCCAATGCTTCCATAAAAACGCTTCCCGTAGGATGGCTGCGGCTGGAGCATACTTTTCTAGGCGAGACAGACGCCGACGCTGCGATTTCGAACATAGTTTCTCAATTGTTAAAAACTTCAGTGGTGCGATGCATATCCACATCAGAAGGCCTCAGAGTTGTTCTACCTAGAAACACAAAGGTGGACAAAGCATCTATCCTTGATACAGAAAAAGCACTAAAGATGTCTTTAAGAATAGTCTTTGAGGGAGATGAAAAAGGACTTGTGGTAGCTCTACTTGATAAAGATCGTAGATTTGGAGGCCTTGGTACAGTTCATTCCATAGACTTCCGGAGGGGCGTTATAAAATTGCTAACTCCCTATCAAAGAGTGCCAAGTATTATCCAATTTGGTAGGATACGACTTGATGAGTCTGGAAAGGAGAGAGGGTATACAGACGATTTTGAGCTTTAGAAACGAATGACGCTCAGTCGTGGGGAGACAGCGTCTATATGTCAACACCAGACAACGTAATGTAGGAGCGATGGGTCACTGGAGCTCTGACTTCCAGTTTCTCCATGAGCCCTATGCCTCAAACTCGCGGTCGTGCCCCTCTAAGCGTCTACCGTCCGGGGGTAGGTTGCTCTCTTCCGAGCCTGGCCAGGTTAGCCCGGCAGATGCGGAAAAACAGACTCCCTCTAGAGCCTGCCCGCAACCGAAGACCCTAGAGGACGGCCGTTCATGGTTCGCTAACATATGACCCATAGAGGCTTTGAAGCCGCACTCCAGATTCGTCCGCCGTAAAGGGGATTTGCGGTCGGGATATCTCCCTTGGGAACCCCTAGCGCCCACTTAGACCCATCGCCCATCATCCGATACATAATAAATTAAACATAAATGTTGTGGAAACAAAAATGTAGATTTTAGGTTGCTAGAATGCAAAGTCTACAGCATAAAGACTGGGTTTCAGGAGTAAAGTTCCTTAACGTAGCCAAGTCAATACGAGACAAAGAATCCTTATTAGAACCTAGCATACAAGGGTCACGGAAGACCTAGAAGAAAACCATGGTTGACTCAACAGCAGATAAAAGGTATAATGAAGATGCTTGAATTATTATGAAGCATGGTCAAAATGCTTAGGATGGCGGATATGTATCTCATGTACGTAGAATTTTCAGCAAGCCTAAATAGCTCTGGATAGTCGAAAACTATGATGCAGCGCTCTGGGGGCTCGCTTTCGTCAGGTCATCTTCGTGAGATGAAATACTTGCTTGGCTGGCTCATCGTAGGTACAAGGGGAGGCCAAACTCGCGCCGCGATCATCAAGGTTCTTAAAGAGAGCCCCCAGAATGCTAACCAGTTAGCAACCATACTTGGAATAGATTATAGAACCGTTAGACATCACCTTCAGGTTCTTGAAAAGAACCGGGT
>JAWBNY010000012.1:0-13338 GCA_038826985.1 Bathyarchaeia archaeon
TGCAGTCCCTGTTAAGAAGGCTTCATCTGCCGAAAGCAGTTCATGCACCGTGATCGAACGTTCGATGACAGATATGTTCATCTCTCTTGCAAGCTCAATGACCGTCCTACGGGTTATCCCGTCAAGGGCGCCGTCGGATAGTGGAGGTGTTATGAGTACACCGTTCTTTACAATGAATATATTGTCGCTAGTCCCCTCGCAGACTGTTCCATTCTGGTTGAGCATAATGGCCTCATGCACCCCAGCCCGGTTAGCCTCAATCTTCGCAAGTATATTGTTCAGGTAGTTCAAAGACTTGATCATGGGGTCAAGAGCATCAGGGGCGTTTCTCCTAGTTGCTGCAACGATCGCTGTGACGTTTATTCCCTCGTAGAGAGGCTGCAGCTGGTCAGCGATGATTATAATGCTTGGTTTAGCACACTTCAGTGGGTTGAGCCCAAGGTCTCCGTAGCCTCTTGTTACGATGACCCTCAGGTAGGCGTCTCGGAAACCATTCTTCCTCACAGTCTCGACTATTGCCTCTTTGAACTGTGCCTTGGTGAGCGGTATCTGTAGAGATATCGACTTTGCTGAGTCGTATAGACGTTTTAGATGTTCATCAAGTTTGAATATGTAGCCATCGTATACTCTTATTCCCTCGAAGACGCCGTCGCCGTAGAGAAAGCCATGGTCATAGACGCTGATCTTTGCTCTGCTACGTGGGTAATATTCACCATCTATGTAAACGAGGTTCTCTTCCGGCAACTCGGATTCCTCACCAACAGATAAAGCGTTACTTATCTGGTAGGCCCTCTAAAATGGTTGCCCTCTAGAATATATCTATTATGAGTTCTCGGCCTTCTAGAAGCTCCTCTCAAAGCATCTTCTTCAGGCTCGTGGCTAGAACCTTAACCTGCTCCTCAATTCAAGTTTAAGGCTTTATTATACACGTGTCCCTTCCACGATCAGTATTCCTTTTTGGCTAGAGGCCACTACGTTCTTGAAGCCGCAAACTTCAAGTAGTTTTTTAGCCTCTGACCTATTGAAACCACAGAGTTCTACATTCTTTGACAAAATCCTTAACATCGCATGTTCTGACTTTTCCAAGTCTATCACTACAAGTTTTCCGCCAGGCTTAAGGACTCGGGCAGCCTCTTTGGCCGCTATTTCAAGGTTAATGGGAGTAGCCCATGGAGAGCAACGGCATAGCGCAAAGGGATATATCGCAAAATCTATAGATGAATCTTCCAGCGGGATCTTCTCTAGCTCCCCTTCCTTTACAGTAATGGTTTCGGACAGGTGGTCATGTTTGACTGCCCTATCTATTGTTTCTTTAAAAGTTTTAGAGGGTACTAAAACAACAATTTTTCCTCTATCTTTAAAGGTCTCTGCCAAATCGTATATTGACTTGTAAATTGTTGAGGGATACAGTATATTCGAGCCTTCTTGTGGTTTCATTTTGCAGTAGACTTCTTTTTGAATTGCTTCAAATTCTCCTTGGATGCCACTTATGCAAAACTCAATCATTAACCCAAGCACATTTGTCAATTCTTCGAGGCCTTCCTTTGTTAGGCAATAGACTTTTCGGTCTCTTTTCTCTCCAGGCTCTATTTTGCTTTTTATAAAACCATAATACTCAAGCTTTTTCAAGGCAGGGTAAAGAGCCGCGGTTGTGGGTTTCTGACCCGTTCTTGCCTCAAGCTCGTTCAAGATCCCATAACCATGCATTGGTCTTTCCCTGAGAATCTCTAGGATCCTAAGTTGAAACGCTCCAACTTTCGAGCTGAATGGCATTTGAGGCCTCATCAACCTTTTAACCCGCTATTATGTAAGGTTGTTATTGTTTGTATTTATATATTACGTAATAACTTATTACTTATTCAACTAGCATCGAGCGTGATTCAATATGTGGGTTAAGAGTAGCAAGTCTTATCATGATGGCCGATTTGGTAATACCAAAGAATGGATGGGTCTTCTATTAAGGGCGGAGTTGCCAAAAGCACAATGGCTGCTTCGACAGCCCCAGTTTTGACGAGGAGGAAACATGATGTACAAGAATAGAAAACAATGTGGATGTGAAATTACAGAACGGAAAGTAATAACCCCAACAAAAAGTGGTAACCAAAAAACTCTGAAAATCACTTGGCAACGATTATTATATGATGGAAAAACATGCCCAAGATGCGGGTCATCAGAGGATGAACTTAACAAGGCAGTTTATATTCTGGGGCAGTCTCTCGCACCATTAGGAATTGAGGTCATATTAGAAAAGAAAGAACTTTCTGTTTCGGAGTTCAAAAAAGACCCCTTACAGTCAAATCGTATATGGATTAACAATCAACCACTAGAAGATTACATTATAGGAAGTGTCGGTCAAAGTCCATGCTGTGATGTTTGTGGCCCTTCAGAATGCAGAACTCTCGAAATAGAAGGACAGATATATGAGACGATTCCATCTGAGATAATCATACAAGCTGGGCTTGTTGCAGCCTCACAATTAATTAACGCGAGTAAGAATATAACCTGCTGTGAAGGGCAATAGTGATAAATTGAAGATGTTCCAGCTACTCGCTTGATTCTTCACTCTATTAGTTTTTCACCTAATCGCTTTCTGGCAGGGCAAGAGTAGCTCCACTGTCAGCTGAACGAACCATTGTACGGTACCTTGCCAAGTAGCCCTTAAGATGCCTCGGTCTAGGCTGAACCCACTGTTTCAAGCGTTTTTCGATCTCTGATTCGTCTAGTTTTACGCTGAGTCTTCTATGCGGGATGTCAACCTCGATGAGGTCTCCTTCCTCGACAACTGCGATTGGTCCTCTAACCGCTGCCTCAGGTGAGATATGTCCTACACATAGTCCTTGGCTTCCGCCGGAGAATCTTCCATCAGTTATCAAAGCTACAGAGCCCAGTAGCCCTAGGCCAGCGATGGCGCCTGTGATTGAGAGCATCTCCCTCATTCCAGGTCCACCCTTAGGTCCTTCATACCTGACGACCACTACATCCCCGCTGGATATGTTTCGGCCCATAACTGCCTTCATCGCCTCCTCTTCTGAGTCGAAGACGCGGGCAGGCCCCATGAATGTTTCTAATCCACGAGGCACGGCTGCTGTTTTGACCACGGCTCCTTTCGGTGAAAGATTACCCCAAAGGATGGCTATTCCCCCTTCCCTGTGAACAGGGTTGCCCATCGGGCGAATGACCTCTGGGTCTTGGATCTTTGCATCAGCAATGTTCTCAGCAACAGTCCGGCCGGTGACCGTTAACGCATCTTTGTGGAGGAGGGGCAGGATCTCCTTCATCACAGCTGGTATTCCACCTGCACGGTCAAGTTCCTCCATTGTATATGGGCCTCCTGGTGCCATGTTGCAGATATGGGGAACCTTACGGGCAAGCAGGTCGAACACCTCTAGCGGGAGGTCTAGTCCCAACTCCTCAGCCACTGCTCTTAGATGTAGAACTGTGTTGGTGGATCCTCCTAGGGATAGGTCAACCATGACCGCATTCTCAAAAGCCTCCCTTGTGAGGATGCTTGAAGGCCTAAGCCCAGTTTTGGCTAGGTTAACTGCCATTGCACCACTTTTTTCAGCAACCCTCAGTCTACGTGAATCAACAGCAGGGATTGTGGCTGACCCAGGCAGAGATAGGCCCAAGGCCTCAGTGACGCAAGCCATCGTGTTCGCCGTAAACATACCGTTACATGACCCAGCAGTGGGGCAGGCACGCTCCTCGAACTCCCTGAGGTCTTCCTCTGTGATTCTGCCTGCTTTTACTTCTCCTACGGCCTCGAACATCGAGATCACGCCCAGTTTCCGGTTGCGGTATAGCCCTGTGAGCATCGGGCCTCCAGTGACAAATATTGCAGGAATGTCGAGTCTAGAGGCTGCCATAAGCATTCCAGGAGTGACCTTGTCACAGTTCGTCAAGAGTACAAGTCCATCGAACTGGTGGGCTTGAGCCATCAACTCAATAGAGTCAGCAATGACCTCTCTTGAGGGTAGAGAATATTTCATCCCTTCATGACCCATAGCTAGGCCATCGCAGACGGCGATTGTGTTGAATTCGAAAGGTACTCCTCCAGCATACTTTATGCCTTCAGCAACCGCCTTAGCAACCTTGTCAAGATGCATGTGACCTGGGACAATCGTGTTGTAGCTGTTTGCAATACCTATGAATGGGCTATCCATACTTTCCTGAGATACACCTAAAGCCTTGAGTAGAGCCCTATGGGGGGCCCTCTCAAGACCCTTCTTCAGTACATGGCTTCGAAACTTGGTTTCCCCCATTGTTTCTGTTCCTTATGGTGCTTGCCATAAGTATATTCATTCCTGCAAGCATGGACTCAACACTTGCCATCACGATATCGGTGTGAGATGCCCTTGAAGAGATCTCGAGGTCGCCCCTTCTAAGTCTAACAGCAACCTCAACAAGTGCGTCAGTGCCTCCTGATATGGCCTTCACATTATACTCTAGAAGCTGGATCTCTGTGGAACGTGCCAACGCCTTGTTGATAGCGTTTAAAGCCGCATCCACAGGGCCGTTTCCTGTCGACGCCTCAGTCAGAACCTTCCCTTCTAAGCTTATTCTTGCAGAGGCAGTTGGCGTGATCTTGTTCCCTGTAATAACAGTTAACTCCTCCAGCTTAATAGGCTGTATCGACGGCAGACCCATAGCCGTTTCAGCGATCGAGTATAGGTCTGCCTCTGTAATTGTCTTACCACGGTCGCCTATTGCCTTCACTCTCTGGAAGATCTCCCTAAGCTGGTCCTTTGTAGGTTCAAGGCCCAGCTCTTCAAGGAATGCCTTGATGCCATGTGTTCCGGAGAGTTTACCGGCTGCAAACCTGCGGCGGGCACCTACAAGCTCTGGAGGTATGGGCTCATATGTAACAGGGTTGGCTGCTACTCCATGCGTATGAATCCCAGATAGATGGGTGAAAGCGTTGTCTCCGACAATTGCCTTGTTCGGCTGGACAGGTAGACCCATAAGTCGAGATACAAGCTTGGACGTGCTGTAGAGAAGACGGGTGTTTATCGACGTCTTAACCCCATACAGCGACGTAAGCGCCATAACGATCTCCTCTAACGAGGCATTTCCTGCTCTCTCACCCACCCCGTTGATGGTTGCATGAACCTGTCTAGCCCCTGCCCTAAGTGCGGCGATGGAGTTAGCAACTGCCATACCGAAGTCGTTGTGACAGTGGACACTCACAGGAACTTTAAAAGTTGTACTCAGGTTCTTGAAGAGTTCATATGACTTCTCAGGTGTTAGAACACCAACTGTGTCGCATGCACAGATCCTATCTGCACCTACCTCAAGCCCGGCTGCGAATACACGTTTGAGGAAGTTAACCTCTGTTCGGGTTGCATCTTCACTCGACAACTCCACAATTAAGCCATGGTCCTTAGCATATTGCACCGCGTCCATAGACATTTGGACAACTTGGTCTTCACTCATCTTCAGCTTATACTTAAGGTGCGTCGGAGATGTTGGAACAACCAAGTGGACGCTTTGCGCTTCACTCTTCAGGACGGCGTCGATGTCAACCCTAAGAGAGCGAGCGAAGCTCATTACTTCAGCTTTAAGCTTCTCCCTGACGATAAGCCGGATCGCCTCTATTTCTCCCTCAGAGGCTATTGCTGAACCCGCCTCTATTACGTCTACACCCAGCTCATCCAGACGTTTCGCTATCTGAAGCTTCCTTTCAGGGGTGAGGGATGCCCCAGGGGTCTGCTCTCCGTCTCGAAGGGTTGTGTCTAGAAAACGTACCGGTCCAATTGTTCCGCTAAATAAAGCAACTCCCCATGGAATTTCTCCTCAGCGATGTATTCCCCCACGTGGGCCTTCCAGATAAGCGTTATGGTCTACAAGGTTGACGCCCGTGGACTTAGGTTCACTCAACCTTGACCACATGTTCCTCCCGGTAGTCCGTGACCGCTCTTCTGTAGCCTTTTAACAAATCGTCAAGCGCTTGGTCGCCTGTGTCGACTCTGAGGCACCTCAAACCTTTCAGCTTGCTTCTGGTAGCGATCACCGTTATGTTGTCCAACCCGACAGCTCTGATGACTCTTGGGCTTATCTGCAGGTTCCCACGGCCGAAGATGAATCCCTGCCCGCCTATGGGTGTAACCACAATATGTGCCTTCCTTCCTCTTATTGCTTCAAGGATCTGGCTTTCACCAACATCCTTAACAAGTATTTTCTTGTTCAAAAGAAGGTCAACCCCAAGCAGGGTCTTCTTTTCACCGAGAAGGTCAGTAATTGTTCTAGTTGTTGTTCCAGGGCCAAGAATGTATACGACATCAGGCTTCATTTCCTCGATTATATACAAAGCGATCGCTGCTTGGTTATGTAGCTCTGATTCGACTACTGGGCTTGACATCTTTGAATCCTGCACTAGGCTCGGCTCGTAGGGTGTTAGGAGGTAACCGTACAGTTTTGCAGATAGTCTGCCTTCCCTATATGCTGACTCATCAACATCCATGACCTCAGATTCTCTGAGGGGTAGCTCACCGTTGAGGAAGCCCAGTGTGGTTCTTGCCGCTGCCTTTGGGTCGACAGCGAAGACAGCGCTATGCATCTTCACTCCAGTGGGTACTCCGAGAACAGGGATCTCCATGCCGACCGCGTCGAGGATGTCCCTTGCTGTTCCGTCGCCTCCGCAGAACACTAGGAGGTCAACGCCTCTTCTCTTCATCTCCTCCGCTGCCTCCTTTGTATCAAAGCTCGTTGTCTCCTCCCTTCTTGAGCCGACGCATGTACATTCAAGTCCAACATGTTTTGCCTCCTGTTCACCCATCATGCCGCAGCCGGCAAGCAGCTCCAATCTCTCCCCTGCTTGGGTTAGCCCAGATAGAAAGGCCTCTGCTCTCGCAGGAGCCACCGGTCGGGCACCAAGGCTCCGTGCCTTCTCAAGAATATCCTTGCCATCTGTCCCCTTTAGGCCGACAAGCCCCCCCATACCTGCGATAGGGTTCACGATAAGCCCTAAACGCTTTAATCGTACTCCTTCCGTCTCAGAACCCTCTCCGGTGAAACACCGTTGACGGAGAATATTAAGTTCACGAAGCCGGATCCCTGCTACTCTTGTAAGAGGTTGATGAATTCACCTAAAAGCTTCACAAGGGTTGGTATAAACCTAGGCAACTGCTCAGATATGCAGAATGTTTTTATAAGTCGAAGTTAGGTGATTGACTGTTCTCGGGAGGAGCGGAGATGTACTGGAGGTATCGCCCCCTCACAGGGTCTGTTGACTTATAGTTCTATTCCACAGTGGGCGAGTCTCAAAGCGGTTGATCCGCTACAAGCTCTTTCTACCATCTCGAGAGATGTAGTGATAGAAAATATTTTGAAAGGAGAGAGTCGATGGTTAAACTAAGCGGTGCAAGTGCACTAGTAGGTGCCCTGAAGAGTCAGAAGGTTCAACACATTTTTGGTATACCGGGTGGCTCAACTCTACCGCTGTACGATGTACTTTGTGACTCAGACCTACATCACATACTGGCTCATCATGAACAATGTGCAGCGCATATGGCAGACGGCTATGCGAGAGCAAGCGGTTTCCCTGGAGTCTGCTTAGCAACATCCGGTCCTGGAGCCACAAACTTAGTAACCGGCATAGCCACGGCTTACATGGATTCCTCACCGATCGTTGCTTTGACAGGTCAGGTGCCCCGGGTAATGATTGGTAGAGATGCCTTCCAAGAGGCGGATATCGTTGGAATCACAACTCCGATCACGAAGCATAACTTCCAGGCGAAGTCTGCCGCCGAGATCCCGTTGATCGTGAAGAAGGCCTTCTTCATAGCCTCTACTGGGAGGCCTGGCCCTGTACTCATAGACCTGCCCCGCGACGTTCTACAGGAGACGGCGGATGTTGACTTCGACGCCCCGGTGGAGATCCGTGGATACAAGCCGCGTTACGACCCCCACCCCATCCAGGTGAAAAAGGTTGTGGATATGCTTCTCAACTCTGAACGTCCTATGATGCTTGTTGGTGGAGGCGCCGTGATCTCAAACGCCTCCCAAGAGGTGATTCAACTGGCGGAGCATCTTCTAATGCCTGTGGGGAACACGCTCATGGGAAAAGGGGTGATTCCAGACACCCATCCCTTATCCCTCGGTATGGTTGGGATGCATGGAACTATAGAGGCGAACAAGCTAATCCTTGAGGCAGACATCCTCCTAGTTGTCGGCGCTAGATTTTCAGACAGGACAACGGGCAGACTTGACCAGTTCTGTCCTGAAGCAAAGATCATACACATAGATGTGGATACGGCTGAGATAGGTAAGAACGCTAAGGTTGACCTTCCAATAGTAGCTGACGCAAAGAAGACGCTCTCTCAGATATATGCTCAAGTCATCCAGAGATGTGCCAAACGTGAGAGCTCTCTATGGCTTAAGAGGGTGGAGGAGGTTCGTAACCAGTTCCAGCCTAAGAACAACGAGGCCTCGAACAACAACTATCTCCGGCCTAAGGATGTACTGAAGGAGTTGCGAAGACTACTTCCTGTGAAAGCGATCGTTGCCACAGAGGTGGGGCAGAACCAGATGTGGAGCGCCCTTCACTTCCAAGTGTTTGAGCCAAGGACGTTCATCTCCTCAGGCGGCCTCGGGACAATGGGCTTCGGTTTCCCAGCCGCCCTAGGAGCAAAGGTAGCTAGACCCGATGTCCCAGTTGTCGACATCGCTGGAGACGGGAGCTTCATCATGACCGAGCAAGATCTGGCAACATCTGTTCTTGAACACATACCGGTTATAGTGGTCATTCTGAACAACTCCATGCTTGGAATGGTAGCGCAGTGGCAGCGCCTATTCTACCGCCGTAGATATTTCGCCGTTGACCTAAAGCGGTGTCCAGACTTTGTGAAACTTGCTGAGGCCTACGGGGCAGTAGGGGAACGTGTCGGCTCGCTGAGCGAGTTCTCCGCCGCGGTGAGGAAGGCGTTGAGCAGCGATGTCACAACGGTCATTGATGTACCGATCTCTCCTGAGGAGAATGTCTTTCCGATGGTACCTGCAGGTAGAGCCTTGAAAGAGATGATCTGGGAATGAGCGATACATCGACTAAGAAGGATTATGTCATCGGTTGCCTAGTTGAGAATAAGCCCGGGGTCCTGTATGAAGTCGCAAACATGTTCCGGAGGAGGAACTTTAACATCGAGAGCATCTCTGTTGGCCCAACAGAGGAGAAAGACCTTGCTAGAATGACCATAGCGGTCAAGGGCGACGACTGGACGGTGGAGCAGGTTGTTAAGCAGCTACGCAAGATAATTGACGTGATCAGGGTAACCGTCCTCGACCCCAAAGAGTCAGTCATTAGGGAGATGGCCCTTGTGAAGGTGCATGTCTCTGGGCCCCAAGCACGGTCTGAGATCCTGCAGTATGTTGACATCTTCAGGGGGCGGGTTGTTGACGTCGCTCCAGACTCCGTTACAGCGGAGATCACTGGGGACGTGGATAAGATAGATGCCTACGTTGAGTTGATGCGTCCGTTTGGAGTAAAAGAGATAGCACGCACGGGTATAACGGCCCTTGCGCGAGGAGGTAAAGCAATTAGAGAGTAATGTTAACACTCTCTAGAACCAGTCAGAGATGGTTAAGATGGTGAAGGTATACTTTGAGAAAGACGCTGACCTATCCGTTTTAAACGGAAGAACTGTGGCCGTGATCGGATACGGTAGTCAAGGGAGCGCTCAAGCCAATTGTATGAAGGACTCAGGTGTCAAAGTCATACTTGGTCTACGAGAAGGCGGCTCATCGTGGGAACGCGCGAGGAACGACGGGCTGGAGGTGTATACCATAAAGGAGGCAGCTAAGAGAGCAGATATTATCCACATGCTTATCCCTGACACGGAGCAGGCAGAGGTATACAAAAGAAATATTCGAAGATACATGTCGGCTAACAAGACACTGTGCTTCTCACACGGGTTCAACATTCTATACCAAACGATAAAGCCCCCGCCGGACGTTGACGTCATAATGGTTGCTCCTAAGGCTCCTGGGCTATCGGTCAGAGAGATGTATCTCAAGGGTTTTGGAGTCCCAGCGCTAATAGCGGTCAATCAAGACTATACAGGAAAGGCGAAGGCTACAGCTCTCGCCATCGCTAAGGCGCTTGGAGCCACCAAGGCAGGAGTGATCGAGACGACGTTCAAGGATGAAACCGAGAGCGACCTTATAGGAGAACAGACAGTGCTGGTGGGTGGGATAATTGAACTGATACGGAACGGATTCGAGGTTCTGACTGAGAGCGGCTATCCCCCCGAACTTGCCTACTTCGAAGCATGCGACGAGGCGAAACTGATTATCGACCAGATATATCGGTCTGGAATAGTAGGGATGCTTAAGGCAGTGTCAGACACCGCCAAGTATGGCGGGATGACTGTTGGTCCAAAGGTCATAGACTCTAGGGTTAAGCGGAACATGCTGAAGGTAGTGGAGAGGGTTAGGAGCGGCGCCTTCGCTAGAGAGTGGCTCAGGGAGAACCGCAAGGGTAGGCCAACCTTCAAGAAGCTTATGGATGAGTGGGCTAACCATCCGCTGGAGAAGACAGGAGCCTTCATCCGAACCATGTCAGGCTTGGAGAAGAAGTAGGTCATGAACATCACTGAGAAGATTCTTGCAGAGGCCTCAGGTAGGAAGAGTGTTTCACCCGGCGACTTTGTTGAGGCTAGGGTTGACAAGATGATGGCCAACGACATAACAGCTCCCCTTGCGATACAGGCTTTCAAAAAGATGGGTGGTGAGAAGGTCTGGTGTCGAGAACGGGTCATACTTATCAACGACCACCTTGTCCCTGCAAACGAGGAGAAGGCGGCTGAGCTGCATCAGGTCTGTCGTGAATTCGCCCTGAGTCAAGGTCTTCCATACTTCTACGATGTTGGTAGAGGCGGTGTCTGCCATCAAGTGATGATGGAGAACCATGTAAAGCCAAGCGAGGTCATCGTCGGCGGGGATTCGCATACCTGCACCTACGGGGCCATCGGAGCGTTTTCTACAGGAATAGGTTCAACCGAGGTAGCCTCGGTGATGCTAACAGGGAGACTATGGTTCAAGGTGCCAAAGGCAGTTAACATAGTCGTTAATGGGAGGCTGAACCCGCCTGTTTCAGCTAAGGATCTGATGCTCTACATAATAGGACAGTTTGGTGCGGATGGCGCAACATACATGTCTGTGGAGTTCTCAGGCGAGGCGATTCGGGAGATGAGTGTTAGCGGTAGAATGACGCTCTGCAACATGGTTGTTGAGATGGGCGGCAAGAACGGTATAGTTGAGCCAGACGACAAGACATCCTCATACTTGAGGGAGAGAGGACTGATACCTTACAGGTTCACGAAGAACGACCCAGATGCCAGCTATGATAGAGCTGTAGAGTATGAAGCATCCTCCCTTGAGCCTATGGTTGCCCTACCATACCGTGTAGACAACGTCAAGCCTGTTACAGAGGTTGAAGGAACCCCTATAGACCAAGCCCTCATCGGTTCATGTACAAATGGAAGACTTGAAGACCTAAGTGTTGCCGCGATGTTCTTCAAAGGTCGGAAGGTCAAGCAGGGTGTACGCGCACTCGTCATTCCTGCATCCCAAGAGGTATACTTATCCGCCATGAAGGAGGGGCTTCTGGAGACCTTCATTAAGGCCGGTGCACTCGTATGTAACCCCGCCTGTGGGCCCTGCTACGGAGGCCATCTAGGTCTGCTTGCCGCAGGAGAAACATGTGTTGCTACGGTTAACCGCAACTTCGTAGGACGGATGGGCAGCCAAAAGGCAAAGGTCTACCTCGCCTCTCCAGCGACAGCGGCAGCCTCAGCTATAAATGGTAAGCTTACCGACCCGAGGAAGATGGAGGACTAGCCATGAAAATCAGAGGAAAAGTCATCAAGTACGGGGATGATGTGAACACCGACGTTATCATACCTAGTAGATATCTAGTCCTTATTGACCCGCATGAGTTAGCAAAATACGCCATGGCTGGGCTTGATAAAGACTTCGCAAAGAAAGTTGTGGACAGACAGATAATCGTTGTGGGAAGAAACTTCGGTTGCGGCTCAAGTAGGGAGCAGGCGCCTGTCTCGCTAAAGTATGCTGGTGTGAAATGTGTTGTAGCCGAATCCTTTGCTAGGATCTTCTATAGAAACGCCATAAACATTGGGTTGCCAGTTCTTGAGTGTCCAAGGGTATCCTCAACCATTCAAGATGGCGATGAGGTCTCAATCGATTTAGAAAAAGGCACTCTAAACGACCTAACAAATGGGGCTGAGCTAAAGGGGCTGCCTACGCCGGAATTCCTTCTTAAGATAATGGAGAAAGGCCTCGTTGAGTACGTTAAGGAGATGAAGAGATGAGGGAGTATTCTATTGCGCTGATGCCTGGTGACGGCATAGGTCCAGAGTTAACTCAGGCAACATTAATGGTTCTTGAGGCTGTTCAGAGAAAGTATGATGTAAGGCTGAGCATAGCTGAGGTTCAGGGGGGAGATGGCGCGCTTATGAAGGTTGGTGTCGCCCTTCCTGAGGAGACTGTGGAGGTGATTAGGAATTCTCATGCGTGCCTCAAGGGCCCTGTTGGCGAGACAGCTGCTGATGTAATTGTGAAGCTTAGAGTCATGTTTGACCTTTACGCTAACCTCCGGCCTGCGAAAGTGTATCCAAATGTCCCCTCACTGAAGCCAGACATAGACATGCTAATTGTCCGCGAGAATACCGAGGACGTATACAGGGGTCTTGAACTTGAACTAGACAGAGACACGATGGTCTGTCTCAGAGTGATCACGCGGAGAGGAAGCGAACGTATCATCCGATACGCCTTCGAATGTGCAAGACAGAGAAAGAAGAAGTATCGCGTCACGGCTGTCCACAAGTCTAACGTGATGAGGAAGACAGACGGCCTCTTCTCCAGCGTCTTCAAAGAAGTGGCTAAACAGTATCCGGAGATATCCTCAGATGAAATGTATGTTGACAACGCCGCAATGCAGCTTATCCGCAGACCGGAGGAGTTTGACGTAATTGTCACAACAAACATGTTTGGAGACATCCTCTCGGACGAGGCGGCTATCACTGTTGGAGGACTTGGCATGGCTCCGGGAGCAAACATCGGGGACAACTTCGCCCTATTCGAGCCTGTACACGGATCCGCCCCAAAGTATGCGGGGCTTCAGATAGCCAACCCCACCTCGATGATCCTTGCTTCAAGCATGATGCTGGGGTGGCTAGGCATACGTTACAAGGATGAGGCCTGCAGAGAGGCAGGTGTAGCTGTTGAAAAAGCCTTAGCAGATACTTTAGCTGCCGGAATCATGACACGTGACCTCGGAGGAAACGCGAAGACCAACGAGTTTGGAGCTGCAGTTTCAAGAATGAT
>JAWBNY010000013.1:0-12997 GCA_038826985.1 Bathyarchaeia archaeon
GACTTCACCACACCCTTTGTCAACGGTGCAAGAAATCTTGGAGAGGCATTAAGAAGAATTGAAGAAGGCGCCGCAATGATCAGGACAAAAGGTGAGCCTGGCACAGGAAACGTAGCTGAAGCTGTCAAGCATATCCGAATGGTAAACGAGGAGATCAGACGTGTTAGAGCTGCTTACGAAGACATGGATGAACAAGAGCTCATAAGGATCGCGAGGGAACTTGGTGTCTCATATGAAATTGTAGTAGAAACTGGAAGGTTAGGTAGGCTCCCAGTCGTGAATTTCGCAGCTGGAGGTATAGCTACGCCTGCTGATGCTGCTCTTATGATGCCTCTTAACTGCGATGGGGTGTTCGTTGGCTCAGGAATCTTTAAGTCCGCAGACCCGGCAGAGAGGGCAAGATCCATAGTCTTAGCCACAACATTCTATGATGACCCATCTATTGTTGCCGAGGCCCAGAGGATGATCGAGGATGACAGAGGATGACAGAAAAAGAATTTCATAAACCGCGCATGACAATGTTTAGTGAACGCTTCTTTGATCGTTTGTATCTCCGTTTCGCTTAAGCTCTGTAGCTTGTTTAAAACGTATTTTTCACTTGCAAGTAGTCGACTGGCATCGTGTTCAACGCTCCCATCTGGGTCCTGAAGTACTTCCTCAAGCTGTGCGCTCTTACTGGATAGTGGGTTCCACGGCCGCCGCGGCTGATCAGACCAGCCTTCGCGTAGAGGCTGTTGACTATGTGGTGGATGTTCCTAGGTGTCACGGGCTTGACCTTGTTCGAGTATGCGTCTCGGATCAGCGGGCTCTCATCGGTGATCTGTTCGGGTCTAAGCCTGCCAATCCCCCTCCGCCTAAGATCCAGATACGCCTTCAGGCACTCGACGGCCTCAGCGCCTATGAACGTGTCGTAGTCGCAGTACTTACCCTTCGTAATCTCAACCTCAGGTAATAGCTTACATATTAGAGAATTACGCTCAACCTAAGATGAAGGCCATTGATTGGCTATTTGAGGCAATATTCCGGTAGCGTGGAGGTTACCTGTGCATATGCTCGTATAATCATTCCCCTTTTTGGGAGATTACAAGATTCTTCTACCTATACACTTCCCATTTGCAAGCATCTCTTGGGAGGAAATAAATATAGGATACACTATTGGTGAAATAGAGTGAATAGTTGATTATGGACTGGGAAGCTATTCCTGTACTATCAGATTTCGTAAGAGTAATAGTTGAGTATTCTCCACGGGCCGTCTTTGCGGTGATAGCGTTAGGTTTAGGTTGGTTGATCGGCCGAGTCGTTAGTTTCCTCATAAATAGAGTCGTAGGAAAGTTGGGATTAGAGACAGCTTTTCGCAAAATATCCATAGGACGCGCCATCCTGCGTGCAGGTTACACGCCTAGCAGTTTCTTTGGAGCGCTTAGTAAAGGAGTTATCTACCTATTTGCAATCTTTTCCGCGCTGAAACTTTTGTCTATACCTATCCTAACAGAATCGATTCAAGCACTCATCAACTATCTCCCAAATTTGATTGGGGGGGTTCTAATAATGGTCGCTGGATTTACGTGTGTGGATGGGATTGGTGAATCGATTGAAAAGGGGGTCTCATCAACCCTTCAGCCGAGTCTTCTAAGCGGGCTTGTCAGGATGCTGCTTTATTTTGTGACCATAACGATAGCTCTGTCGCATATGAAGATTGATGTCACAATTCTCTTCATCTTCACACAGGCCTTTGCTTGGAGTCTAGCAATAGCAATGGGCATCGCGCTTGGCTGGAACTTGAAAGATAGAGCCAGTCTCTGGCTCGGGAAGATTTTACCCGACAAAGAGAATGACAAGGAAACCACATAACAGGAAGTCACACTAGCTTCAGATAGCTGACAGCAAAGACCTGTTCGCCTCAAGCAGAAGGGATGGTCCTCGTAATAATGAATATAGGCATAGTGATGTATCAGACGAGCTTCACTAAGGGGCAGGAACTCGTAGCTCAGGGGATGGCCTGCGAACTAGCTAGACAAGGTCATAAAGCATTCCTAATCACAGGACCTTTTCATGACAATAAACTAGTTGATGAGTTCAATGAAATCAAACAAAGCGTCAAAGGTTACCTACTCTTCAAAGAAAATGAGTTCAAAGTTCCACTTGTTAGAGTTGATGGATATCTTTCGAGTTGGCCTCCTCGCCGGATCATGTTTCGAGACTTTGTCAGCGTCCTAAGAAATCTTGTAGAGAGTCTAAAACTGGATGTTATCATTAGTCATAGCACCTTGTGGAATGGTCCAGAGGAGATAGCGAAGTTCATGACTTGGAAGAGGATGTTGATGGATCAAGGCTTGGGTGGCAGGGAAGTGGCCTATGCTCATATGTCTCACTACCAGCCTCCTGACCCAGTTCGATATGATATTTTTGAGAGAACTTATAGGGTTGCTTGGAACACTATGGTCTTTCCTCACATATTTGAAGCTGCCAAACTTATCCTGTGCACCACTCCTATCGAGGAAGAACAAATGATCGATATGGGCGCTAGAAGAGAACAGTGTCACCTCTATCCCGGAGGAATTAATGAGGAGCCATTTCAAAGACACTGGTCAGACAACCCCTCAGGTTTTTTAGAGAAACATTCCATTCCGAATGATGCTAGAATCGTTACATATCTAGGAACGGTGGAGGAGCGGAAGAATCCTCTTGCAGTCGTTAGGGTTGCCAAGATGCTGAGAGGGCTGAAGGATGTGCACTTCGTAATAGCTGGTAGGCCCTCAACTCAAGACAAGTCAGTAAGGATAGAAGGAAAAGGGTTGCGTAACTGTACTATTGTGGGAGAGGTCTCAGAGGAGGATAAGGTAATGCTGATTAAATCATCATATGTAAACATTTTGTTGAGTCATATGGAGGCCCTAGGGTTAACTCAGCTTGAGTTCATGTATGGCGGCGTTCCCATCATTACATCGGCGGTCGGAGGTCAGAAGTGGTTGGTGAGAGACAGAGTGGATGGAATTCATGTAAAAGGTCCGAATGACTTGGAGGGCGCGGCGGAAGCGATAAAGACCTTAATAAATGATCCTGAATTACGTGATAGGCTTGGAGCTAACGCGAAGAGCAGGGCCAGCGAGTTTACTTTGAGCAAGATAACGTCAGAATTATCTTATCGCCTGCGTTCCCTGGTAACTTCCCGATAATCTAATACATTCTTACCTGTAGAAGTTACTTTGATTTTTTCATCAGCTACTTCGAAATCATTCATGTGGATTTTAGGTTTATATTTCTGGAAGCAGGATTTTATGGGGGGCTGGCTTTGACAACTGATAAAACTTGGAACTGTGCTTTCATCTTTCACGGTATAGCCTTCGGCATATTGCCCACTCTTATTCCACTATATTTTATTGACTGCTTGAAGGGATCACTTTTCGATTTCGGAGTGATGTCAGCCCTTGCTACGCTCTCTAGCATCTTAACTTCGGTATATGCAGGTAGATTACCCGAAAGATACGGAAGAGCCAAGCCCTTCATCTTGATTTCGTTTCTGCTTTCAAGTGTGTTTTTATTCGCTCTTACCCAAACGTCGGAAGTTTATCTTTTTCAAGTTCTGTACATATTACTAGGAGTTACTAATGCGATCTATATTTCTTCAGTGCGTATCCTTATCGCTGAGACTTAGAAGGCTGAGTGGAGCAGGATGTTTGCATGGCACTACCTTCTTACGGGTTTCTCTAACACCGTAGGTTTAGCCATCTGTAGTTTGTTTGTGTCGAATATGAGTTATGGTGCGCTACTCTTTATCTGCGCCCTAGCCTCATTTGCCGTAGCTCTCGCAGTTGTTAAAGACCCCCCCTTTTTACATAGAGCGATGGATAAGCCGCATTAGCCGACCAATTGAAGATGTAGAAAGACTTTCCTACTGGCTGGGTAGCAAGAGAAGTGTTAGGCAATTCGGTCTTAAGCCAACTGTAAACATGGTCTTATTTGGGCTTGGAACATTAATCTTCACTATGGCTTCGAGCGCTTTCGGTTCATCTCTACCAATCTATCTTAGTAACGTCGTCTTCATGGCGCCTTCAATGATTTTTGCTGTCTTTTTCATTCGTTCGTTCATTGGATCGATCAGTTATGTAGTTATTGGCCGGTTGATAGGTGAAGAGGGTGGGGAAAACGCAGTTAAAATAGCCTCTATTGCCAGAGCTGTTCTCGTTCTGCTCTTGCCTTCTATAATGTTTCTCCAGCCTTTAGCGCCTGTTGTGGCTGTTTTGATATTGTCTGCTGTGAATTTTTGTTGGTCACTCTACTCTGTTGGCAAAGGCATCGTAATCGTGGGCTCTGCGTCCGACAGTTCTACAGGTATTTATGATGCTCTGGCCAATGTGGGTAGTGTTGTGGGTGGATTGCTAAGTGGCATAATACCGGCGATATTCGGCTTCAATTCATTGTTTGCAGTAGCCTCTGCCCTTTTCTTCATCGCGTTCTTCATCTTCTGGAAAAGCATATCTTAGTAAGAGGCTCATGGTGTCTCAACTGACGAAAGAGGTTATAGCATACTTTGATAAGGAAAGCCACATCTATGAGACGATACGTTGGCGAGGAGACTTTGTTTCACGATATGATTTCGAAGTGACGAGGGAAGCGCTTACATCTCTGGTGGACAAATCTGAACTTTTTCTTGATATGGGTTGCGACCTAGGAACACGGCTTGAAGAACTTCACAGAAACAATAAGACCTGCATTGGAATCGACGTTTCCCTTGAAATGCTTAGACTATGCAGGGCGAAGAATCTACCAAACATTGTAGTCCTTGCAGACTGCCACAAACTACCATTCAGAGACTACGTCTTCGACACAACCATAGCATCTAGGGTTTTTATCTATGTAGACTTTGAAGTCGCTCTAAAAGAAGTTAAAAGAGTCCTGAAAAATGGGCGTTTCATATTGCTGGTTCAAGTTGAACGCAGATCTATCTACTTCAAGCTGTGGAATTCTTTGAGAAGAGATAAAAAATTTCTAGAAACAGAATGGGTCTTTGAAGATCGGGATAAGAAACTACATAATCCTTCCTAAACCATGAAAAGTAATCAGCTTAGTTTTAACATTACAGACAATGAAAGACGAGTATCTACTAACTAAAGCGCCTATCAGAGTTGCTATTGCTGTGGAAACAAGCATGATAAAAGAAAACCCTCTACCCCATATCCCATGGAAACCAGGAAAATAACGAATAATCCTCTGGTAATCGAGAAATATGCGCCGGCTAAGGCGATCTCGAAAATAAGAATCCACTTAAACCTGTAGAGCTTATAGGTTTCAATATAGAGCCATCTTTTAAGACATCTAAGACTCAGAGGCCTTTAAGCCACGATTCGAGAATGCTTTTATTTACCCTGTTCTGTTCTATCTGAAACGCGATGTTTGGAGGTGCATCGTTCTCCGCCAATTCAATCTCCCTGACGATTCTTTGCCAGTCAGTGTCGAAGGGGAGAGATCTAACTCCAAGTTCTTCAACCATCAATCTTATTTTCGGTTTTAAGGGTTCTGGAGGATATAATGCAAGAATCCTACAGCCAGCAGTTGCAGCCATTATGAGGCCGTGAAGGGTGGTAGTAACACATATTCTAGCTCCTTTCACAGCTCCTAGAATGCGATGCGGCTCACCTTGGATGAGAACTCCATAACTGGACTCGGCTACTTGTAGCAGTTCTAAGGTTTCTTTGACAAAGGGCACAACAATAATTGAGTGACTTTGAGAAAGGGTTTCAAATGATGATTTTAATTTTTGGAATAAGGGTTTCTCCCATTCAGGTTTATGGCAATCTATGGCCATTAGTCTTGGAGAGTGGGAGAGGAGTGCGATGTCGCAGTTTATCGGATTTCCCGTTGGTTGCAACGCAAATCCTAAGTCAGCCGTTTCAACAATTTTAGTATCGACGCCTATTGACTCCAAATATTGTTTCGTGCCGCCTCTCCAGACAGTGATCATGTCTAGAGCGTTGAGAGTTTCTATCCAGAGATTTTTCCCAGTTGTTAGAGGCAATCCCTGCCATCCAATTCCAAAACCCATAGCTGGGATACCATGTTTTTTGGCAAGCGATATGTAAGTGTGATATTTCTCTGCGTTGCCCTTTACGTCAAGGACTACGCCTTCATCATAGATGATGCCGCAGCCACCAAGGATTACCCCATCAGCCTTTTTGATAGCGTCTTCAGAGCAGGGAAGAGTATGGTAAACTTCTTCTACGCCCAGCTCACTCAACCAATCTTTTATTACGTGAAACACCATATCATCGCCTAATGTTCCACCAGCCCCGCCTATGACGGCAATCCTCATTTTCCCCACCTTTCACTTTGAAATGCAACTCATAATAACATTTTAATATTCTGTTTCTAAAAGAATTGTTTTGAGAATGAAATATTCTAGAACATCAATGATGAATTTGAAGATTGTTACGAATCTCGCCTGGCCAGCTTTCAAGAACGTGGCTTTAGACATTCATAAAGCTCTAAAACCTTACTGTGACTCCTCAATCCTTGACTGGAAAAAAGCTAAGCCTAGAGGAAATGTTCTCTTTATCGAGACAGTCCGCGAAGACACACTCAGATTTCTGAAAAAACTTCCAGAGAGTAACATTGTTTTTTATGGAACAACAGAAGGCCACAGCCTCTTAGACGAAGAGCTCGTTGAACTCGCAAGAAAGGTCAAAATTGTGGCAGTCAGCAACTTTGTCAGACAAATGCTTGAAGAGATCGGCATAACCGTCGCGGGCGTTGTACATCACGGTGTAGACATGGATGCAAAGGAAGTGGATATATCTTTTCTGCGAATGGTTGAGGAAAAAGCCAGAGGGAAACTTGTGGCTCTGACCATTGCGAGCAACGATCCTAGGAAGGGCTTGGAGAAGCTTCTCCAAGCATATAAGATCGTTGAAGCAACGGTTCCAAACAGTTTCCTGATATTACATTCGGAGCCTAAAAGGTATTATGACCGTGAAGACGGAAAATATCATGAAAGATACTTTGACCTGCCAGAAATGGCTTCTAAGCTGGGAATAGAAAGGATATGGTTGACCAACAGTTATGGCATGATGTCATCTGAGGAGGTAAATGCTCTTTACAAGCTTTGCCACATCTATGTCCTTTCTAGCTTCTCTGAGGGTTTTGGCCTGCCGATGCTCGAATCCTTCAGGTTTGACAAACCAGTAGTGGCAGTTGACGCTCCACCATTCAACGAAATCATAGAGGATGGACGCACAGGAAAGCTGATTCCCTATAGCGAAGTGCGTTGGTTCAACTATAAAAACAGAATACTCTTCAAGATGCATATCTATGAACATAGTAGCTTAGCAGAAGCTATGATCAATCTCCTTTCAGAAATCGACCTCCAAGAAAGAATGCAAGCGTATATTAAAGAGAAAAAACATGGGTGGAGCATACACGAATTATATCCAAAACTTCTAGACTACTTCTAGACGATACACTCCAGCATCAATATATGCAGATTAGAGAAAAGTCGGAGGCGATCGATTCGGATATTGTTTCTTTGGATGATTTACCCAATACCACGTCTTCGGCTACACCGTTTTTACGCAGCCTTACAGATGCCTGCTCCAGGCTTAATGGGAACGGTATCATCGAAACATGCTGCGAGTAACCTCCGGGCTACCACATGTATGAGAATACCTCATCCTTTTTGGAGAATGACTTATCTACCTTGTTCTTGGAAGGAAATTTTCCTCTTTTAATCAGAGGAAAAATTTTGGCAGATTAAGAAAGGCTTGAAATCAAGCCGATTTTCAAGAAAAAGGCAAATTTTATGCTGATTTTGGAAAGGAATTACGTAGAAAATCCATGGTAATTACGTCGAAATTAGGATATGGATGTGATTGAGTGATGTAGTGGTTGAACGGAATATCTTTGAAAGACAAAGAATCTTTTGAGGTCAACTTGGATATCCCAGCCATTAGCGAAAAATCATTTAGAGAGAGTATTCATCAAACATCAGCCATTCGGAACATTGTCAGACGATATCTATTGACTTAAAGAAGAAGACATTATGACCTGAGAAAAAGTAACCTAGGTTGAGCTTATCTCCTCTACGGTTCGATTTAGCGTTACCTCCGCTATATCCCTGCCATATTCCATTATTTTCTTTGAGTTGTCGAGAATCAACCTTAAAATAGATGCCATATTTGGGTCAATCTTCATATTGAACAATAGGTTAACGGCATTCTTTTCAAGCTGAAGGCCAGTTGATATGAACAGCGATATTACATCGTCCGCAAGATAGTAATCCCTTTTGAAAAGCGCTTTCAAAGAGTCGTCAAGTAGACGGTGTGCAAAGGAATGAAGTTCAAGAATGGATGTATATACTTCTTCATCGATTGGTTTAGTCAGGGTTAGAATCTGGCCGTTAATTAGTCTTTTCAAGGCTAAGAAATTCCTTGCGGTACTTACAGCATTGTCACCTATATTCTCAAGGTTGCTCGCCACTGTTCTGTATCCTAAGAACTCTTTTGGCGTTCTGAATCCCATCTCCTTGAACAGGTTATGCTCTACGCCATACTTGAGCTGACGGATAACGTAGAGCGATAGACGGTCGAGGTCTTCGTCGGAACTTATTATTCCCTGTATTAATTGTTCATCAAAGCTCTTTAAAAGAGAGAAGGCATCCATATCCATAGCTGTAGCTATTGCAAACATTCTTCTAACAGCGTTCTCTATTGGAAATTCAGGGTGATTGATTAGAATCTGTACACTGATTTCATTAGGTGACTCGGATATTATCTCGGAGCCAAGGAGCATTCTGACGGTATTCTTGATAGCTTTTCGCTGCTCATGTGTGAGTTCACCCTCTTTGAATTTAATACGAACCAGGTCTGCGCTTACAGCATATAGGGATTTGATTCTACGGGATATTGATTGAGGATCATCCTTAGAAGTTATCTGTACAGTAAATTCTTTATGAGCCGCTTCTGTTAACTTTATTTTGCCCTCCATAACCTTTCTCGGAACAAGTAGCAGGGAAGAGTCTTCCTGTGTCTTGAATGCTAACTGGTCTCCTTTTTTAAGCCCTATGGCCAATATCCATTCTTTCGGTAGAGATATTATGTAAGAGTCTCTCCCAGTATGCTGGATCCTTCGATATCCTAGATCTTGTTCAGTCATATTCTTCAATTCCTAAGATATATACTTCATCTATATTATATACTTCTTTAACTTTACTATAAATGATTTACAATAACATTATATAAAGAGCGGATTTCTTCTAGGCAAAAACTAGGTGACTGAACAAAATGGCAGAAAGAATTCACAGAAATTCATCATATCTTAATGCGAAGTCCACAACAGGAACATTCACAAGGGTAAGAGACACAAGCTGTACTAGCGGTATGTGCCCCCTTTGTATCAGAGATTGCCCAGTAATCTGTGAAATATCACTCTCTGCATTTAGGGGCAGGGAAGCATTGTACCCGATTCCAGCTTACTTCGGGATGAGTACAGCCGGAGGTTTGAAGGATTTTGGTTTAGACTGGTCCCATTTCAATATTCTACCCGAATTACATGGTGCAGAAGGCATAGAGCCGGATCCTGACGTTGCAATATTCCCAAAGGCGAATATTGAAACTAGTGTCGGAAATATCCCGTTGAAGATACCTGTGTTGATAGGCGCATACGGTTCCACCGATGTGGCTAGGATATACTGGAGGGAACTAGCTATCGGTGGAGCAATTTCAGGAGTAATAGTGACTATTGGAGAAAACATAGTTGGAATGGATGTTGAAGCGACCATAAGTGGAGGTAAAGTCACCCATTCTCCAGAACTAAAAAGAAGAGTTGACGAGTTCCGGAAGTTTTGGGATGGGAAATATGGCGATGTCGCGGTTCAGACGAACGTTGAAGACCAGAGACTTGGTCAAGACGTATATGCCATATCAAAATTAGAGGTAGACATCATCGAGAGGAAATGGGGGCAGGGAGCTAAGGCGATAGGTGGTGAGGTCAGGATCCCAGATTTGGAGAAGGCAATTTTACTAAAGAAGCGTGGCTACGTAGTACTTCCAGACCCAGAAGATAAGAATGTACAAGAGGCCTTCAAGGAAGGCGTCTTCAAGACTTTTGAGAGACATAGCAGGGTTGGTATGCCGGCCGAGAGGGAGTTTGTAGAAGATGTTGAGTGGCTGAGAAAGCAGGGCGCTAAATACGTAAGCTTGAAGACAGGTGCCTATAGACCTGCGGATGTAGCATTTACTATGAAAGCAGCTTCTGAAGCTAAGGTCGACTACGTGACATTTGACGGCGCTGGTGGCGGTACAGGCATGAGTCCGGTTCCAATGATGGATGAGATGGGAATGCCTACCGTCTATCTTGAAGCGCAGGTCCTAAAATGTATTGAAACTCTAAGAAAGAAGGGTAGATACGTACCGGATATTGCGATGGCTGGAGGTTTTATAAATGAAACACAGATGTATAAATCAATCGCGTTGAGCAATTTTGGTAACGGCCCTTACGTTAAAGCGATATTGATTGGAAGAGCGCCGCTAACAGCAGTTATGAAGTCGTCTTACTTTGTTGAGTTAGCAGAGAAGGGCAAACTGCCCAGAGATTTTGAACAGCGTTTCGGCAACATACCTGAGAAGTTCTTCCTTTGTACAACGGAGTTGAAAGCCAGATTTGGGGAAAGGTTTAAAGAAATTCCTTGGGGAGCGGTTGGTCTGTTCAGCTATCTGCATGACAGAATTGGTGTCGGACTTCAACAGTTGATGGCAGGAACAAGAAAGTGGAGGCTTGACCTAATAAGTAGAAGCGACATAGTAGCATTGAGTGAAAGGGCTGCGAAGGTCACTGGAATTCCATTGCTTGAGGAAACAGATTTAAACACTATTGAAAGAATCCTTGACTGATAGCTTATTCCAAACATACTTCTTTTATATATAAAGATAAGGAAAGGATAGATAAGAACATAGCATGCAAACGGAAATATACAACTAGCGTTGATTATGATGAACTCGAAATTTTTCAGAGATATTTCAGATTCCTTACCGCTGTTTAAAATAGAGTATTTACTCAACCATCTTTAACATATAACTTGATTTACAACATTTCGTTATAAGGAGAGTTGAGCAATGGGAAGTTCAAAGTCAAAGAACGATGCTATTCTTGTGCTTGACTTCGGCGGACAATACTGCCATTTGATAGGCCGAGGAATTAGGAAAGAAGGAGTATACTCAGAGATATTACCGTGCGATATAGCAGCTAACAAACTGCTGAAGATAGGTGACAGACTCAACATCAAGGGTCTAGTCTTATCTGGAGGACCGGCAAGCGTCTACGAGAAGGATTCTCCTCAACTCGACCCAGATATGCTAGATCTAAACATACCTATGCTAGGCCTCTGTTATGGTCATCAACTCATTGCCCACCTATTCGGAGGGAGAGTTGAGAAAAGCAGTAAGAGAGAATACGGTTTAACACATGTTACCATAGATAGGCCTTCTGACCTACTTCAGGGCCTAGAGAGAGAAGAGACTGTCTGGATGAGTCATTCCGACACCGTTTACAGCTTGCCCGATGACTTTGAGGTGCTGGCACACACGGAGAACTGCCCAATCGCTGCCTTCCGACATAGAAGAAGACCTCTCTACGGGGTTCAGTGGCATCCCGAGGTTGTGCACACGAAACGTGGAAACACAGTCTTGAGGAACTTCATCTTCAATATCTGCAAATGCGAAGCAAATTGGAGACCCACCTACATGGTTGAAAAGGCGATCGATGAAATAAGAAGCGTTGTTGGTGAGAAAAAGGCCATAATCGCTCTGAGTGGCGGGATCGACTCTAGCACAGCGGCAATACTCGCTGCAAAGGCTATTGGGAAGAACCTAATTGCAATATTTGTCGATCATGGCTTCATGCGTGAGGGCGAACCTGAATACGTAGAAGAAACCTTCAAAAAACTTGGCGTGAACATAGTCGTGAACAATGCTCGGGAACGCTTCTTCAAGAAGCTTGAAAATGTCACAGATCCTGAAAGGAAGAGGAAGATAATTGGTAGAGAGTTCATAAAGGTCTTCGAGGAAGCCGCTAAGAATACAGGGTCAGAGTACCTCATACAGGGGACAATATACCCTGATAGGATAGAGTCAGGGACAATGAAGCACTCAGAGAAGATAAAGAGCCATCATAATGTCGCGGGTCTCCCAACACGGATAAGGTTCAAAGCCATAATTGAACCTCTGAGAGACCTGTATAAAGACGAGGTCAGAGAGATAGCTAGATCTTTGGGTCTACCCCACGAGATTGTGTATAGACAACCTTTTCCAGGCCCAGGCTTAGCTGTGAGAATCATTGGTAAGATAACTCGAGAGCGTGTTGAAGTGTTGAGAAGGGCCGACAAGATAGTGGCTGAAGAGATAGAGGGATGCGGAGAGCTCAAGAGTACCTTGTGGCAGTATTTCGCTGTCTTGACGGATACGAAGAGTACAGGAGTTAGAGGTGACGCACGCGCCTACGGATACGTCTTGGCCATAAGGGTTGTTGAAAGCCGTGAAGCTATGACAGCAAACTTTGCAAGAATCCCATACGACATACTGGAGAAGATATCTACAAGAATAACGAATGAGATACCGCAGATAACGAGGGTAGTATACGATATTACTCATAAACCGCCTTCAACAATCGAGTGGGAGTAACAATAGAAGTAAATGGTAGAACGAGACTGGAGAAATTGAGAGAGAAGCCCTCTTCATAAATGAGGGAACAAGACTTCTTAAACATCCTTTAGAATGCACCGATCCCTGCTCTACTAAAAACGGTAATCTCCAGCTGTCTGGATTCAAGCCATAGTAAGTGTCTCTTACTATGATGGCGGTGAGGCTTTTGAAGCCACCTGCTTTAACATTGCCTACATTGGAGAGTATTTCTCCCGTTAAGGCTCTCTACTGAATAGAGCTGCGTTTATATCCGTGATAAGTTTCTCACTCTTAATTCTTAACCTCACAAAGAGCAAAGGATGGAACCTTTT
>JAWBNY010000014.1:0-12855 GCA_038826985.1 Bathyarchaeia archaeon
TATGTTCGGACTCATCGAGACATAAACGTCTCTGGCACGCCTGAACCATTCTTCTTCGCTAAGAACCGGCTCAATGTCAACCTCAGCAACCTTCCTAAGAGCCTCAAGGTCAGCCTCAGCGTCACGTATAACCTCAACCAGTTCCTTGTCTGTAGGCCATGGAAGTAATACTCTCTTCATGAATATTCGCTATGTTGAGGATGCTTCGCCGCTTTAAGAGTTTGCTGAAGAATACTAATTTAGTGGAACAGCTCCATCAAGAGAGCTATTCATACATATACGATTTTATGGTTCCCTAGCCGCCTAGAAAGATGTCATACCAAGGAATCAACCGAGGCTTCCTTCCAAGGCCATACTGTTGACACCCCCGTTGTGTGCATTCATCTCTGCTCTGTTTGAGCTAGCCACTAGATCTATTCCTCGTGTAGG
This sequence comes from Bathyarchaeia archaeon, assembly GCA_038826985.1. GTDB lineage: Archaea > Thermoproteota > Bathyarchaeia > RBG-16-48-13 > JAWBNY01. Next base: position 430 of record JAWBNY010000014.1, read on the forward strand.
TCGTATGGCTCGTCTGGTGGAACCCAATAAAGGCCGGCTCCTCTCCTGTGGCGGTCGGGGCTTAGACGATGAGGGGAAGGCCGCTCCACAATATGCTTTCTTAACCCTTCTTCGTTGAAGACTATTCCGTTTCCAGGCCTATTGCCTAGGACTATGTACCCATCCTCGACTCGTGTGTCCACTGTGATTACGTCTTCAGGCTCAGCCTTCTCGAAGACCACCTCCATGGCTATGTGGTTGGGTATAGCCGCTGCCAGATGGGCCATGAAATGGCCTGGACAGTTCATCATAGCTACTGGAAGCTCGAAGGCATACGCTAGGTCAGCTACCTGTAATGCACCTGTAATCCCAGATGTGCCGCTTCCTATCTGTACAATGTCCACTGCTTCATTGGCTACTAGAGGCATGAAATCCCCAGCCTCCGCAAGGTTCTCACCTGTGGCTACAGCGGCCCTCACACTCTGGCTCACTTTTCTTAGGCCCCTGTAATCCCATCTGCGGGCGGGCTCCTCACACCAGAAGAGCTCGTACTGCTCCTCAAACGCGCGTATGTGCTGAATAGCCTGCTTCGGAGACCAGTATTCGTTCGAGTCAACGCAGAGGATCGGAGTCTTCCCGGATTTTTTAAGAGCCTCCTGCATAACCCCTAGGCGACGGAGGTCGCTTTCCCTGTCGAGGCCTACCTTAAGCTTTCCCATATGGATACCCTTCGAAGCCATGTACTCGTAGAATCCCCGTAGCTCATTGTCCGACAGCGGCATGTCGATTCCACTCGCGTAAGCCTTAACTCGCCGAGTTGAGGCCCCTAAAGTTTTCCACAAAGGCTCGTTGTTCGCTTTCGCCTTAAGATCCCAGAGAGCAACATCGAGACATGAAATAGCGTCGTTTGCCAGCCCTTCGTTGCCACCTTTGAAGACAGAGTCCACCATCCTCTTCCAAAGTCCTCTCACTCCGCGAGGATCCCTGCCTACTAGGAGGCTCCCCTTCTCATGTATGAGTTGGCGTGAAGCAGGATTCCCTATCGAGACGCCAGTCAAACCTTCATCCGTGTCGATGAAGACAGCAAGAGCTGCACGCTTAAGGTCTTCAAGGCCTCGAGGAAAATTGGCGTCACCTATCATCCTCGAGGCCTCGTACTCGTAAAGTATGGTTCTTATCCCAGTTATCTTCATATTTGTCTCCCAGCGCTAGATCCTCAGCGGCTGGTAAAAAGACTTGATGCTTCACCTCTCACTTGGAGCCATACTACTTGTGTTCAAGAATTAGAACTAGGTGAGGCTATCTGTTCGAAGATGTAGTTTTTTACCACACTTTGGAATAGATATGCAGTGTATGTACCATGAATCGGAGAACACTCTTAGCTCTTACAATGACCTTTGCCTTGGCGTTCTCAGGCATATCCCTATATTTATTTGCTACAAGAGGAGGAGAACCCGTCGACTCAAGTAGAGACCGAGTGGTCAAGATCGCGGTTGAATTCATAAGGAGCAGCCCAACATTCCAGTTCGACGGCATTCCAGAGACATTAATGTTAAAAGACTACAACTTGCTTGAGAGTGTTCCACCCAAGCATGTTGTAACAGTGGTCTTTTACTGTAGACAGAGCGGGTATGGAAATCGGACAGGTCAGGTTCTGGCCCAAGTCATCACACATCATGAGGCAGTTATCACAGTGGTAGATTCCACGGTCACCTCAGCTGTCATCGACCAGATATGGGATGAAATAAACCAAAGGGATACTGAGGAACCATCCTTAACAGGGCCACCTGAAATTAGTAAGCTATCAGGCTTCTGCCTCAACGTTTCCATTGCAGAATATCTTAACGGTTGCGCCGATTATGGTAGTTGACATGGAATATTTTCCAGGTAGAATGATGGCCTAACTGACCTCCACACTTTCTGGTAGGGTGAACCCAGCATCATCATACATTTCAGTAACCAAACATATGTTAGCGTGGAACCTTCTAAGACTATCATGAGAATAAATCGTTACAAGTGATTGTGTCGCTCCTTCGCATCCGGATCCTTTTCCAAAATAGACGGAGCAAAGAAGAAACCCCAACGACAACAGCAAGAGCAACAAAGAAGGCCTTAGGTTCCCAGTATATAGGAGTAACGACACCACCAACCGGAAAGGCTGCCTCAACAAGTACATTTCCAAAATTATTTCCAACACAATACTCGGCTTCTCCAGCTGTAAGCCTTATCGGTCCAAGTCGAATTTACAATCAACTCAGCAGGTACAGCGGGATAAATCTCATACTGCTCACCAGAGCCAGATCCAGAATTACCTTCATCTAACCATAAATAGAACTCGTAAACTCCAGGTCTAACGTTAACTAGGTTAAAACAGAACGACCCAGGTAAGGCTTCACCGTTTTCTCCACTCTCAACGGGATTACCGTGAGCCTCAACAATGTCAAACAAGCCATAGTATGGGCTGGATACCCCGTTAGCGGGAACATAGCCCCCCTCAACTTTCGCAAGCAACCAAACCATCGCCCCATTCATTGAGGGATGAATATCTGGATTGTAGAATTCCCCTACGTTAGAACTCAAGAACTTGACTCCACATATATGGAACGCGTATCTTTCCTCAGGTGGCTCATCAGCAGGTTTCTGATGCACCGACTTATTTGCCTTAGCAAACGCCGTGGTAGTGACCCTTTTCACCCAAGACGTCTGGTCGAAGGAGTGGCCTGACCCTAAACTGACGTCATATGGGTCATAACTATTGTGTAGTGGCAGCCAATAAGCAACCTGCCCAGGACCTGGCAGCTTAGAGTAGTAGACATTACTTTTGTCGATTATCTGGTCGATCGATGTCGGATAAGGCTGCCCTTCAAAATCATCCTCAGTGGCCCTAAAGAAGAACCAGATACGGCTGTCACCTACGGCTGAGCAGCTAATCCTAATAGTCAAGTTCAAAACTTCACCGGGCCTAAGAACCCTAAGCGAACTATCAAACTGGCTGCTATCCACGTATGCAGGTAAGGAAGCACTAGGTGCTCCCAGACGCCAAGTATACATAGAGACAGGGGTGACGATGGAAAAAGGCGCATAAATGGCACCTGCATCAACATCAGCAACCGCGGTTCCAACAACACGAGGCAGAACCGCGCTAGCGGATTCAAAAATAGCCCAGCTCGCAACTACGTCGATACCTACACGAGTCGGATCAAGATTGACAGCGGATAGAGACAGATACTGAATAGTAGAAGCTACATCAGAGACCGCTGATCCCGCAGTATTAACAAAAGAAACAGTCACATATTCGCTGCTACCAACTACAATCATGTTGTCAAGTGAAGATACCATAACCTCTGGAAAATAAAGCATACCTGAAGGCGCAGCTAGAACCGGGCTTAAAGATCCAGTAAAAAACAAAAAGAAAATAATCAAAATAACCTTGAGTCTCAAACTCCAGACCTCCAAAGATTAACACCAAACCCAAAATATAAGCTATTCGAAAACAAACCTATGCCAAACATCTACAATTCAGTAATATATATAGAGACATGTCTTAGAGAGTAAACTAATGCATCTAGACAGGAACTCTAGTCAAACATATAATATTACTTCAAGCATCCTTTCTATCAGCTGAGACATAAGATAACCTCATCTGCTTAATTACCAACAACACCAACAAAGACCAAGATTAGAAGAGTGAACTGGTTAGTATACATAGTCAACTAGCTGAAAAGAGCTGAAATTGACTTTGTCATGGTATGGAGCACACTTGTTTCTCAACAAGTACATCCATAACATCGGAGTTTTGAGTGAGGAGAACGCAAAGACGATGGTTGAGGTCGCCATCCAAAATTCTCCGCCTGAAATGGAGTATTACGGATTTGACTTTTTGACGATTACATGCATCAGCAGGTGGAGCGAAAGTTGGAGAAGATAGAATGCAAGTTCAAACTCTTCAAGGATGATATAGACACTCTCCCAAGAACTGTTAAGGCCTTGCCTAAAAATAGATTTGATCTTCATCAACAGAGGCAAGTCCTACGATGAAGAAGAGTGACTTGGAACACTCAAGAACCATCATGCATGACGGAACAGCAGTGTTCGTCCACAGCTATGAGATTCCAAACGTGCGGAGGATGGTTGACAGCATCTCGCGAGAAGAGTATCAAGAAGAGATAATCAGCCCTCACTATGATTCTGACACAGCATTGATCAAGAAAAAGGATCCATTCATAATCAGCATAAAAAGCACTTGGATAGCAATCTCAAGCATGCATGACTAGAGTAATAGCCATTCCAGTATTTTCCTTATTGTGAGATACCCTCTAATTTTCGATGTCTAATGAGGAAACACTTGCATATTATTCTTGTCTCCTCCACCATGTAGCTTACTAGATACGGACGGTTTACGCCAATTATTTGAAGGAACTTGTATGTTTAAGATAAATTTATGAGTTGAAAGAGTGTTTATGCTCTATTAGGCTGTTTGTTGAATGGTGAAGTTTAGTGTTCAGATGAGTTCTAGATGCCGTTCCCCTGATGACTGGGAGGTCACCAAGTCCCTTGTCTTGGCATGTGAAAAACTGGGATATCATTCAGTATGGTTCGGCGACCACCTAGCTACCGGGGATGCTAGACTGGAATGTTGGACAATCCTTTCAGCAATATCAGTTATCGCTGAAAAGATAAGGTTCGGCCCCCTAGTCTTGTGTAATAACTTCCGAAATCCAGCTCTGCTAGCGAAGATGGCGGCCAGCCTCGATGTCATTTCTGGTGGGCGTTTGGAGTTCGGCATAGGCGCTGGGGGAAATAGAGAAGAGCATGAGGCCTACGGATTCGACTTGCCTGAACCCCGCGTAAGAATTGCGCGGCTGAGGGAAAGCGTTGAAATCATCAAAAAGATGTGGACTGAGGATAAACCGAGTTACAAGGGAAGATATTATAATATACAGAATGTCTTATGTGAGCCTAAGCCTCTGCAGAAGCCTCATCCACCGATCACGATAGGAGGCGGGGGGGAGAAATTGACTTTGAAGGTTGTAGCAGCATATGCCGATAGATGGAATGCTTTTGGCCCTCTTGACCAGTACTTACAGAAGATGAAGACATTGGAGAGGTATTGCTCGCGAATAGGCAGAGACCCTCAAGAGATAGAGAGGTCATTCATGTTTCCATTAGTGGTCTATCGTGATGCGGCTGAATTGACTGAATATATGAGGAGAGACTACGAGAGTACGTCTATGGGACGTGATAAACCATTTGAGAAGTGGATAGAGATGAACCGATCCCGCTACATCCTCGGAACACCAGATGAGTGGCTAGATAAAATACTCAGGCTCATTGACTCGGGGATAACACACTTTGTCATAGCCTCAGAAAGACGAGTCACAGAGAAGAGGATGAATGACCTCAAGCTATTCGCAGAGAAAGTCATTAATAAAATTTAACAATAAACAATCCAACCTCTGATTCTTTATTCAATCCCTATAATATCCTTTCTAAGATACCCTATGTAGCCACTGTGGGAAATAGCTAGAGTACTCTAAAGATAATCTTTAGAAATCATAGATCTAATTGCTTTTTGGAGAGAGAAGTCAGGGACACGATCAGCACTATTGTAAGACCTAAACAAATCCAAAAAATACAGAGTTGAATTATTGTATTAAAGTCGATTTTTCTCATATATGGCTTATATTATAGTAATATTCGCACCAATATAATTTAAATATTGGTATAATATCTAATTCTTTTCCTAAGGTGTTGAATTTTTGTTTGGATATGCAGGAAAAGTACTTCGAGTTGATCTAACGAGGCGTGTTCGGTACGAATCATTGAAGGATGAGATGATAGGGGCTTTATTAGGCGGTGCAGGATTCTCCGCAAGCATCATCTATGATGAGGTGCCTCCGCTAACTCCTCCTCTAAACCCAGAGAATAAGCTTGTCTTCGCTATAGGTCCTGTAACCGGGACAACTTGGCTTGGTTCAAGCAGGTGGGTTGTGGCAGGGAAGTCGCCTTTAACAGGAATATGGGGTGAAGGTGATGCAGGGGGCTTCTGGGGGGCTGAGCTGAAGCATGCAGGCTTCGACGTTATAATCGTTGAGGGGGCTTCAAAACAGCCAGTCCTCTTATGGCTTTCCGATGGGAAGGCTGAGATAAGAGATGCTAGGGATCTTTGGGGGTTGACAACAACCGAGACGGAAAGAGCGGTCAGGGCTGATTATGATCAGAAGGCGAAGACCGTGAGTATAGGGCCCGGAGGAGAGAATCTGGTCAAGTTCGCCTGTGTCATGGAAGCAGGCCACGCTGCAGGACGCAGCGGCATGGGCTGCTTGATGGGCGCGAAGAAGCTCAAAGCCATAGCCGTAAGAGGCGAAAAGATGCCTGAAGTAGCTGACTCCGAAGGAATAAAGGAGCTCACAGGCCAGCTGATTGAGGAGATGAAGGAGAGAAGAAAGATGTTTGATGGGGAGGCTCGGCTGCAGGCCAAGTATGGCAGGGGCGCACACTTAGAGAGAAACATCGGAGAAAAAGGAAGGAAAGACCTGCCTCTGGGCAACTGGAGTGTTGACGATTGGGCTTACGAGAAGGTTAGGGCCATTTCATCAGATACGATGAAGGAGGCACCTTCAAGCTTGAATGATGGCAGACCCATTCAAACATCGATGAGGATGCCGACATGCTGGAATTGCCCGGTTCATTCGGATACGATGGTGAGGGTTGATTCAGGCCCATTCGCTGTGAGAGAGTGTGTTGGACCCGAATATGAGACCCTGGCGTGTTATGGCTCTCTCCTGCTGAATGACAACTTGGCCTCCATCTGTAAGGCGAACTACCTATGCAACGAGTATAGCATAGACACGATTGAGGCTGCGACGACGATAGCGATGGCTATTGAGTGCTATGAGAAGGGGATACTCACGAAGGATGACACTGGCGGCGTAGAGTTGACTTGGGGAAACTCTGAGGCCATAGTCGATATGACCGAGCTGATGGCTAGGCGGAAGGGCTTCGGCATGGTGCTGGCCGAGGGCGTAAGAAAGGCCGCCGAGATAATCGGTAAGGGCGCTGAGAAATACGCGATGCATGTTAAGGGCAGCTCTATATGCATGCATGACCCACGACCGAACGCCGCATTGGCTCTGAAATATGCCACTCTGCCTATTGGAGCGTACCATGGAAAGGGGTGCCCAGACATACCTGCAGACGCGACTGCGGCTCACGTGATTCACCGACAGAATATAGCTGCAGTCGTTGACAGCCTATCAGTATGCAGCTCAACTTCTGGGGCTAGGGGCGGCCTGTGGGGCGGTCAGCCAGGCTTTGGAATTATTCCGCAGATGCTCAAGGCTGTTACAGGATTGGACTTCGATGATGCGAAGCTCATGGAGATCGGCGACAGAATCTTCACAATGAAAAGAGCCTACATTACAAAGATTGGCATAAGCAAGAAGGACGATAAGCTGCCAGACAGGTTCATGGAGATTCCAAGGGTTGTAGGGGGAGTGAAAGTTCTGGCAGACGTGGAATCGTTGCTACCCTCATACTACAGGCTAAGAGGGTGGGATGAAAACGGGATTCCCACGCCAGAGAAGATGAGCCAGCTGAAGATCAAACCGCTCTAATCAACCCACCTCTCCCTACTTATGAGTTCCTCAACTTCAATCCGCTCAGGAACAGTAATACTCCTTTATTGAAGAAGCCAATGGCTGAAACTACTATGGCGAACTTAATATGCTCTTTCCGGATCATTTCCTTGGAAAAACTGAATAAACATTCGGAGGAATACTTTCGAACTCTTACATTTTTGCTTAAAGTCTTAAAGAAGGCAATAACAAGAGGTTAAGTGGTAGAAGAATTCATGAAGGTCACGGTAAAATTCACCCAGAATATACGCGCATTAACTCAGACGGATCAGACCGTTTTTGAATTGAGGGAAGGCGCTCATCTGAGCGATCTGCTACAAGTTCTCATCGCCCGGTACGGCGAAAAACTCGCAGAATTATTATATACGTCAGAGCAAAGTCCTATAGACACTTGGCCGTCAGTCATAGTAGATGGAAAAGCAATGACTCTTGATCCAGTCACTAACGTTACACTAAAAGAAGGCTCGCTCGTAGTTCTCTTATCTGCGGGAAGCGGCGGCTAAAACCTCCGACATGATCTTTGCTCAGGCCCATACAAAACGGGTAAAGGAACAAGGAAAAGATTTTGAAATTGCAAGGGCAGTCCTTGATACTAGGAACATGAACGATAAAGACCTGAACATGTACATAGAAAAACTAGGTTATCAAAGATTAATGCCAAGAACATTTAGAGTAGTAGAGTATGTCAGCTCGTCTTTGAGATTATTTGCTGTAAGGCTTCCACACAGTGTTCGCTGTCATGGTGTTGTTAGTCTTAGGAGAGAGAATTGAATTGGCTGATATGCTAAAGAAAATGTTAGGTTTTTAGGTTTGTAAGGCATCGAACCATATAGCTAGCAGATAGATCATGGGAGAAGCGGCAGTTTAAGAACTCAAAGAGCCATAGCTTCAAGCATTATCTACCCTCTTCGAAGGAGACTAAAGCAACAAAATCAACTTAAGTACCGCCCGGATCAACAGAGACCTCAGGAGCAAGAGCATGAACTGGTTAGTATACGCCCTATTATCCGCGTTCACCGCAGCCTTGGTAGCAATCTTTGGGAAGGCTGGACTCCAAGGGGTGGACTCAGTCGCGGCCACAGGGGTCAGAGCAGGCATAATGTTCATTGTTATATTCATAGTCATCCTAGTCACAGGAAGAATCCCAGAAGTCATGGCTATCAAGAGAGAATCCTTCCTATACATTATGTTAGGTGGGCTTGCAGGCGCAGCTTCATGGGTCTTCTACTTCCTAGCACTGCAATCAGGAAAGGCCTCTCTAGTCGCTCCTATAGACCGGTTAAGCGTCGTCTTCGTGATAATCCTCTCAGCAGCCTTCCTCGGCGAGAAGGCCACGGTACATGCAGCAATCGGCGGCTCACTCATCGTGGTCGGCGCTGTGATCATAGCGTTGAGTTGAGCAGAATCATGGTGGGCCGGATGGGACTTGAACCCACGACTTCCTGCGCGTGAGGCAGGCGTTCATACCACTGAACCACCGGCCCAAGAGAGGGAATATTCAAAATCAGAGAATGGAGTTTCTTAACCATTACCCTCACATCTACTTAGCGTGTACTCAGCTTAAAACAAATAAACCTCCCCACCTTTTACGCCGTCCAACACATGTCGGGACACTACATCAAACACTCTGTTCTCATAGCGGTGGCACTTATTGTAGTAGCAACAATAGCTGTCAGACTGTACCTATTTAGACCAAGCATTAAACAAGACCTAATAGTTTCGACGACGACGAGCCTCTACGATACTGGACTCCTTGACCAACTTAAGAAAGACTTCGAACAGAGATACCCACAATACATCGTCAACTTCATCCCACAGGGCACAGGCCAAGCCATCAAGACTGCACAGCGGGGAGATGCAGACCTAATACTAGTACATGACCCTGACTCAGAGCTCAAATTTCTGCAAGAAGGATACGGAGTAAACAGGAAGATATTTGCCTATAACTTCTACATCATCGTTGGGCCACAAGACGACCCTGCAGGCGTAAAGGGACTACAACCACTAGACGCTTTGAGAAAGATCGCGGAAGAGGCAGCTAAAGGCAACGCCCTATGGGTTTCAAGAGGAGATAACTCAGGAACCCATTTAAAAGAGAAGTCGCTGTGGAAAGCTGCGGGCCTGAACCTGTCGGAGTTGAAGGCCCAGAGAGCTGCAGGAACAGGGCAGAACTGGTACCTTGAGTCAGGTACAGGCATGACTACAACCCTCCAACTAGCCAACCAGAAGCAGGCTTATACTCTATCAGACATAGCGACCTTCCAAACAAACACTAGGAGAGGCAGCCTGCAGCTAACGAAGATCGTTGAAGAGGGCAGGGAAATGCTGAACGTATACAGTGCAATAATATGTAACCCTCAGAGGCTACCAAAAACAGACTTTGAGGCTGCGATAGTTTTCACAGAATATCTAACAACCGAGGGGCAGAGCATCATCAAGACCTTTGGCGTAACAGAGCTCGGAGAAGCACTCTTCAACTCATGGAGTGAAGCCCAGTCCAACCAGACCATAACCCGGTGGGTTGAAGGATATGCCTTCTTCGAAGGCTCTGAATGCCCAGAGCGATACCGTTACCAAGCAGACAACCTCTATAAGTAGAAGCCAACTCTCGTTCTCCCCGAGGCAGAGGCGTTGAGCTGGGAACCGATAGTAGATGGCATCAAAGAAGCTGCAAGACTGATAGCCACTGCGGATAGCGAGGTGATAGAAGTCGCCAGCCGTTCCCTTCAGGTATCTCTACTGGCCACCTTAATCGCCACACTCATCGGCCTCCCCATAGGAGTAGCCATAGGGGTAAGGACTTTCAGAGGCAAATTCCTCGTAAGAGCCCTGTTCAACACATTACTCGGTATGCCTACGGTCTCCTTAGGCCTGTTTCTATATGTGCTCATGTCACGCAGCGGCCCCCTAGGTTCCCTAAACCTTCTGTACACACCTGAAGGGGTTGCACTAGGCGAAGCGGTCTTAGTCACACCGATAGTTATAAGCCTCACAGAAAACGCTGTCTCAAGCAAAGAGACACAGGTCAAAGACCTAGTAAGGACGCTTGGAGCAAGCGAGTTACAAACCTCACTCGCGGTCCTACGCGAAGCCTCTAGAGGAGTAGCATTAGCCATCATCGCCAGCTTCAACAGGGCCTTCTCTGAATTAGGCATAGCAATGATGATAGGCGCAAACATCCGGGGAGTTACAAGGGTACTGACCACAGCAATCTCATTGGAGACATCAAAAGGCGAAATCGGATTAAGCTTCGCCCTAAGCTTTATCCTCGTAGGAATAGTGTTAACTCTTAACCTGCTCACAGGACTCTTCCAAAGAGAGACATAGGCCATAGATTGACCGGAGTCACAGGTGAGTTGAAGTTGACGCCTCTTTACACACTTCAAGGTCTATGCAAGAACTTCGGGCAGATACAGGCCCTTCGAAATCTGAGCCTAGAGATAGAAAGCGGGGAAACCATCGGGCTACTAGGCTATAGCGGTGCAGGCAAGACAACCCTACTGAGAATATTAGCTGGACTCGAGACGCCCACAGCAGGGAAGATGCTGTACCGAGGCCGGCCAATTAACCATAAGACAAGCCAAGAACTTAGAAAGAGGGTGACGATGATCTTCCAGAGCCCCGTTCACATAAGAGGAGACGTATACACAAACGTTGCGTATGGCCTCAAGATAAGGGGAATGTCTGAAACCCAGACCAAGGAACGGGTCAGGGACATCCTTCATAGAGTAGGGCTTGAAGGATATCAGTCGAAGTCTGCGCAGACCCTCTCAGGTGGAGAGCAGCAGAGATTAGCCCTTGCAAGGGCATTGGTACTTGACCCAGAGGTGCTTCTGCTCGATGAACCTACATCGAACTTAGATCCAGCCAACGCATCCATGGTAACGGAGATAATCAAAGAGGAGAGTGCAAAGCGTACAATCATAGTTGCAACCCACAACTTCAACCAAGTGAGAAGATTAACGAAGAGGTCGATCTACATCGAGAGTGGACAGGTCATCGAAGATAGGCCAACAGATGAGCTTTTTAAGCATCCACTAGATGAAAGAGCTAGACGCTTCATCAACGGCGAGCTGTAAGAAATAGCCAATATCTCATGGTGATGTTGAACATCAACTAGGTCAGCTCCATCAAAACTCAAAAATATGGGCATCAGCGCCACAGCCCAGTTCTGCGGATAACCTTGAGAACCAGATAACCGAGTATACTACCTGGAATACTGCTTGGAGCAAAGATTATGACAAATGATTCGAAGGTCCCTGCACGGCCTCTGAGACCCATCTGTAGAGCTAAGGGGCCGAAAATCATTGCGCTAGCAGCAGCCCCCAAGATAACCGTTCCCACCGGCTCCAGCAGCGCAGCATAGTCCTTCCTCAGAAGATACCTATGGGCCAGCCCAACAATTAGGCCTCCGAATATGCCTCCGGGGAAGGCATGGATGGTTCCGGTGCCAAGCATGTACCTAACCGAGCCGACGATAACGGCCATCATAGCAGCATACCAAGGGCCTAAGAGTACGCCAGCAATCGCATTCACCATGTGTTGAACAGGATAAGGCGTCGCCAACGGAAGCGGAAAAGTTACGACAGGTGAAAGAACCACAGCTGAAGCTGAAAGAACCGCGGCAAGAGCCACCTTCCGTGCAGCCGTCCGTCTACGAACCGACATCATCCTCACCCAACCCGCCAAGGGGTGCCTATACAGCAGGTAACCCAACGAGTTGGATAAAGAAGATACTCAGAGCATGCAGCAGAAGAATTAATATTGTTTCCTTTCAACAAATTTCCCTCCGCCAGTATTACCTGGGTCA
>JAWBNY010000015.1:0-9599 GCA_038826985.1 Bathyarchaeia archaeon
AATGGGGAACTCACCCTTAGAGTACATGCCTGAACATATTCGTGACAGGAGAATCATCCTCACAACATCAAGTGGCACTGAGGCTATCGAGAGGGTTCGAGATTCTCCAGCTGTTTTAGTCGGCTCCTTTCTTAACCTATCTGCTGTAACAATGGCAGCCAAGAGGCTCTCGAAGCAGATGTCGCAAAACATAACTGTGGCATTGGCGGGTAGGTTAGGGGAGTTCTCGCTGGAAGATTTCCTATGCGGAGGCGCAATGGTCGAACATCTTAAGGAAGAAGCCGACGAATGCTCCGACTCTGCCTATGCTGCATATCTTAGCTACAGAGCCTGCAAAAACAATCTGCTACAATGTGTTCTGAAAGGAAAGCATGCTAGGAACCTTGTAGACCTTGGCCTTTTAAGGGACGTTGAGTTCTGCTGTATGCTGGATAGATACGACACCGTCCCTCTGCTCAAGGAGGGTTGGATAGTGAAAGCAGCCTAATGTTGCATCCTTTAGAAACGCACCAAATATGTTATCTTCTCGAATTGAGATATCTTAGAGTAGGGGGCCTGCCATTTTTGGGGCTTAGTGTAGTGGACCTAGACCTTAATTATGAAAATTCAATGGTCCATGTGGTTGCCACTGCCAATCTACAGCATTTGAATGTGGCTGGTTCAACTATCGGTCCTCTTGAGGAAGGCAGGGAATATGAGATGAGGTACTGGATTGCGGCAGAACTTGCTAGACGCGGCTATGTACGTTTCCGAGAGGATGAATGTCTCTCTTTCGCTGTTCTAAACAAGATCCATTGGCGTGAGACAAAGCTTCAGGTAGGTTTACAATTGTCTGCCCTTCCAGAGCAGTTCTATCCTAAACTGAGACGCTACCTAGCTTCGCTGAGGGAGAGATTGAATGTTAACTCAGTTTTTAACGAGTATGCCCAAGCCACTCGACTCGCGAAAGACATAGTTAACTGCAGGCTTAAGAAGATCGTCAACCTAGCGGCCAATCCAGCAGGTTCTACTTCAGCGGTCTCTGCCTTAACTAAGGAAGAGCAGTTTCTATTCGAAGAGGTAAAGAACGTCGTTGCAAAATGGGGGAGAGAGATTCTCAAGATAGATAGTACATGATGAAATGGAGAACATCTATGTTTTTACTATACAAGCTCATTAAAGTAGTCCGTATTAGAATTCGGTTTCTTCTATAAAGAGGCGAATAGTCGTGGTTGAGGCAAGTGTAACCGATGTTTCTGAAAGGTTCAAAGCATTTCTAGGCTCATTCACGGCCAATGGCGAATTCAAGTATCGTCTCAGACTAGCCCAAATACCTGCCTCTGGTGGAAGCTCTCTCATCGTGGACTTTGAAGACCTGATGCGAGTTGATAGAGAACTCGCGATTGACCTACTCGAGAAACCAGATGAGACTATTCCGTACATCGAAGATGCGGCGCTTAGCCAATTCAGAGTTGAGAATCCTTCGGAGCTGCAGTATGAGTCGATACGTGTACGTTTACGCGGACTACCAGCGAAGACGCCGCTAAGAGTGCTAGGAGCAAAGCACATTGGAAAGCTGATCGCGATAGACGGCATCCTTGTACGAGCAAGCTCAGTGCAGCCATTCCTAATGGAAGCAGTTTTCAGGTGTAGAAGCTGCGACTCCAAGCTTGGACCATACCCGCAGAAGGGGCTGTCGATGGTTCAACCCGCCATATGCGACGAGTGTAAACGTACAGGTCCGTTTGAGCTACTTGAGTCTGAGTCAAAATTTATCAACTCCCAAAACATCAGGGTGCAGGAGAGACCAGAGGACTTGCCTCCAGGACAGTTGCCAAGATGGATTGATGTCACGCTTACAGAAGATTTAGTCGACATCGCCAGGCCGGGAGACAGAGTCACTATAGTTGGCATAGCCCGTACTAGACGCGTCTTCCATCCGGGCCGAAGCACACCAAGAACATTCGACCTCTATCTTGAGACAAACTCACTCGAAGTCATAGGAAAGGAACCAGAGGTAGTCGAGGTTACTCCCGAGGAGGAAAGACAGATACGTGAACTAGCAAGCGATGTCAGAGTTCACGAGAAAATAATTCAGTCAATAGCTCCAAGTATCTACGGCTACGAAGACATCAAGGAGTCTATTATGTACCTTCTGTTCGGAGGAGTCCCCAAGACGCTTCCAGACAAAATCAGCATCAGAGGTGATGCAAACGTACTGATTATTGGTGACCCTGGAACCGCAAAGAGCCAGCTCCTACAGTATGTATCCAAGGTGGCTCCAAGAGGGCTATACACGAGTGGACGAGGAAGCACAGCAGCAGGACTAACAGCCGCTGTCATAAGGGAGCGTGAGGGGGGGATGTCTCTTGAAGCTGGTGCGCTAGTTCTTGCCGACCGCGGCATATGCGCAATCGATGAGATTGACAAAATGCGGGCTGAGGATCGTGTTGCTATCCATGAAGCGATGGAGCAGCAGACGGTTAGTGTGGCAAAGGGAGGCATTGTTGCTACACTTAATGCACGTGCCTCTATACTTGCAGCTGCAAACCCCGCACTTGGTAGATACGACCCCTATCGGAGTATAACTGAGAATATCAACCTTCCTACAACAATTCTGTCTCGATTCGACCTGATCTTCGTCATAAAGGATGAACCTATCACAGATGTAGACAAAAAGATGGCTGAACATATTCTTACGTTACATAAGACGCGATCCGCGCCATCAGAGCCACCGATACCGCTGCCGCTGTTGAGGAAGTATATCGCATATGCTAAGCAGATTGACCCAGTGATCACTGATGAAGCAGCACGTCGATTGCAAGACTTCTATCTCCAGATGAGGACGAGTGAATCTAGAGAGTCACCTATCGCTATAACTGCTAGACAGTTGGAGTCCCTTGTGAGGCTTGCAGAGGCTAGGGCGCGTGCGGCCTGCAGAAGGGAGGTAACGGTGGAAGATGCTCAAGCAGCTATACTTTTGATGCAGAAATCGCTCAGACAGGTTGGCATAGACCTCACTACGGGAAGGATTGACATTGACATAATCATGACAGGTAGGCCAAAGAGTGTCCGTGACCGGTTACAAATACTCTTATCAATGGTAGTAGAAGGTGAGAGAAAAGGCGAAATGGTCAGAGAAGAGGAGCTATACGAGAGAGCCGAGAAAGAATACGGTTTGTCAAGGCTTGAGACAAGCAGACTACTTGACCAACTCAGCCGAGACGGAATGATTTACTCTCCCAAGCCTGGATATTATAAACGTACCTAAAGCCGTCTCAGTTTCAGCTTGATTTGAGCATATGTCAATCCTGCTTCTTCCTTGCTTTCATACGTCGCATCTTACCAATCAACCATAATGCACCTTTGACCCTCTTCTGGCCATCAACAACCACCAAAGATTCATCGGTAACCTCAGTGCCTCTGGTTCCAGGAACTCCCCTTCTATCAACAGGAGCTGCCTGAGCAAGCTCTCTGCGAGTTACCTCAGGCAGACGCTCTGATGGACTATACATAGGGGATGGAAGAGAAGGAGTTACATATGCATCGCTATCTAGCGCCGACTCCGGTCTTGACAAAATCTCGAACACGCTTCCCCTCTCCCTGGATTTAACTATGCGTAGCTTACATTGTTCGCACACGTTGTAGAAAGGTTTGCGTGTCTTGTACTGCACCTCTCCTCCACAGAACTCGCATCTGATACTGTGTTTCTCTACAAATTCACGTTTGCCAACAGCAGCTGGTGTCTCTTCATCTTTTTCCAGAAACTGGTCTAGCCAGTTCGATGGATTTGTTGGACGTCCTATTTTCATGTCCCAAGGACGGTCTCGAAGTATAGTACTTGGGAGATGAGCATCAGAAGGAAACTCTTGGTCAGAAACCTTAGGACGACTAAGTTTGTACATTGTTTCGAGATATTTCCTAGCGACCTCAAGCTCACATCTCTGAGGGTGCAGGCGAAACCAGTAGCATATATGGTCTGGACAGACTACGCAAGGAGATACCTCAGCTTCCAAACGCGATCATGAATAATATAGATATCCTACAAATAAAAAGGATTCAGTAGGTAAATATTCAGGAATAATCGGTTTTTAGCACAAATTACCAAAACTTATGGTTTCACACCATTTGATGCTCATTTTTCGGCTACTTAAATAAAGATGAATCTACCTTCAGTCAAGGAGATAAATGATGGTTATCATTCTCCGAACAAGTTCTTCATCGCCAGACCCAGAGACAATAGCTCAGGCTACAGAGGTTGTTTCTAGGGGAGGAGTTATAGTATATCCAACAGACACTGTCTATGGCCTTGGTGCAGACGCGCTGGATGCCCATGCTGTACTGAAGGTTTTTCAAGTAAAGCGGCGCCCACTCGAACTACCTTTACCTGTTGCCGTTGATGGTCATCAAATGGCGGAGCGTCTGGCAGTAGTTACGAAGGATGCTAGACGCCTCATGGATAACTTCTGGCCTGGACCACTAACTATAGTTTTATACAAGAAAGATATAGTTCCTGATGTTGTGACTGGTGGTAAATCAAAGGTAGCTGTCAGAGCACCTAACCATCAAATACCGCTCCGCATAATTGTTCGCACAGGTCTACCTTTAACCTCAACAAGCGCTAACATTCATAGAAAACCAAGCATCATGTCAGCTCAAGAAGCAAGAGCCCAGCTGGAAGGAGTTGACCTAATCATCGACGGAGGAAGGGCCACGGGAATACCTTCAACAGTTATTGACATGACGCAGGAGACTCCTAGAATCCTAAGGCAAGGGTCAATAAGCACGGAAGACATCGTCCGTGTTTTGGGCCGCAACATATGCTAACCTCCAGCCAGTTCTTCAACCCTACGCTTTAGCTCAGCAGTCTTGTTCAAACGTTTTTCAAGCTCCTTCTTTAATTCATCTATTACAGGTATCGGTGTGGGGTCAAAGCCATAGAGGATTCCCAAGTAGACGCTGGCAAAGTCCCCGATATATATCGCGCTGAGCATCTTAGCAAGTCGTCCATTACCCATCGTATGGATCTCTAAAACCTTCTGCGCACATTGGTTGAAGACAAGCTTGCGTGTCACTTCAATTCTTGCCTTGACCTCAGGAGGCTCATCTTCACTCCTAATGAGAACCACACTGAAACATTTAGTCAACTCCCTAGCCCCGGACCAACCTGCGGTCTCGTTGTGGTTCAACTCAGAGAAAAATTCTGCCTTTGCAGGAGTCTTGCTGTTTTCATTTAACTGAGTCTTGAACCGTGAGGCGACGGCTTCAAAGGGCGAGAAACCGCAGACCATAGGTATGGTTCCTTTTATCGAAAGAGCCAATTGCTTGGCAGGGTTATTCTGAGTTGGCGTAGATAACCTGACCATCTCACGCACCGCTTTTATCACTTCTATCGCCTCAGCTACCTCACCTTCATCTATGGCAAAAACCCCGAGTTTTTCTAGACATGCCGCAATAGGAAAGAAAAGGTAAGGAAGGGCACTCCTAGGAGGATATCCCCCTGGCAACTTAAGATGTGGCAGACCAAGTTTGTGGCTGAACTCCTCGAGAAGCCCTCCTGAACTAATTGAGAATGTCATGCAGCCACGTTCAACTGCTTCTACATATGTGCTGAGGGTCTCCTCAGTATTGCCAGAATAGCTCACGGCAACAACCAAGCTGTCGGAACCAGCATAAGCCGGAAGGTGGTAACCTCTCTTGACCTGAATAGGCATAGAAATCCTGTTTTCAAGCCAGTCCTTTAGTAGGTCGCCACCTATGGCTGACCCACCCATACCAACCACAATGGTCTGACTCGGTCGTTGAAAGCGAATGGGGTTCCTGCTACCCAACAGAACCTTCTTTGGAAGAACCAACGACCTGCCAATGCTCAGAGCATCTAGACACATTTCTGGAAAACGCTCTACAAGTCCAATCATGTTCGATCTATCGATTGCGCTGATCTGGGATCTATCATCAAGGAGAGAAGACAAATTTATCCCCCTTCAATATTCCTATCGCGTGATCCCTTAAATATGTCTGGGAAAGCTGAAATGTGCGAAGCTGGTCTTAGGGTAGGCCTTCATGTTTCGATTGAAGGCACAATATGTCAAGCGGCCGATAGAGCAGCAGAACTGGGATGTAACACAATGCAGATCTTCACCCGGAACCCGAGAGGCTGGAAATTCAATCCTCTAGATCCAAACACTGTTGAGTGCTTTAAAGCTAAGGTCTCCACACTTGACATAAAACCTGTTTTCAGCCATATGCCTTACCTCACAAACTTGGCCTCCCCAAAGGAAAAGGTTTACACACTTTCTGTGAGGTCTCTAAAAACTGAGCTACAACGTTGCGTTAAACTCGACATACCTTACGTAGTTTTACATATGGGTAGTGATTTAGGCTTTGGAAAAGATGCTGGATTGAGGCGGATAGTTGCAGCTGTTAACTCTGCCTTGCAAGAGGTGCCAGGAGATGTATCAATCCTTCTTGAAAACACAGCTGGAGGGAAGAACAGCGTGGGTTCAACTTTTGAAGATATCAGGCAAGTCATTGATAATGTTATAGAGTCCAGACGAACAGGAATATGTTTTGATACTTGCCATGCTTTTGCGGCAGGATACAACGTCGCCACCAAAGCCGGGCTCAAACGCACACTTAATCTGTTTGACGATTTGATAGGTCTAGATAGACTCAAGGTAGTTCATCTAAACGACTCTCTCGGAGGGCTGGATTCGCATCTAGACCGACATGAACACATCGGTTTAGGAAAGATAGGGATATCAGGAGTAAGAAACATTTTACAAAGCTCTCTGAGGTGTCTCCCACTCATACTTGAGACTCCGATAGATGAAAGGTGCGACGATGCACATAACCTCCAAATGGTGTGGAAACTTGCCTCAGAGGGCATAGCTTGCCTCTAAACCCAGTTTATTCCGTTACAAGAACATCCTTAGCTCATATGCTGACATCAAGTTAACGTAAGGCTCTAGACGCTAAGTTTAAATAAAAACAGGTTTTCCCACTACGCAAAAACCGGTGTTAACCTTGACCGAAGCAATACCTGCAATGATCAGTGGTCAGCCTGTTCTTATCCTTAAGGAGGGGACTTCGAGGTCTAGGGGGAAGGAGGCGCTCCGATCAAACATTATGGCTGCCTCCGTTGTTGCTGAGACCGTTAAGTCTTCACTCGGCCCTAAGGGTATGGATAAGATGCTTGTCGACAGCCTCGGCGACGTGACGATCACGAACGACGGTGCAACGATTCTCAAGGAGATGGATATTCAGCATCCGGCTGCGAAGATGATGGTTGAGATAGCTAAGGCTACCGACGACGAGGTAGGGGACGGGACAACAAGCGTCGTCGTCCTCGCCGGTAAGCTTCTGGAGAAGGCTGAGGGGCTGCTGGACCAGAATATACACAGCACCGTAATCGTCGACGGCTACAAGGCTGCAACAGAGAAGGCACTCGAATACCTAAACCAGATCGCTATTCCAACATCACCTACTGACAGGGAAATGTTGATGAAAGCGGCTCGTACCACTATGGCAAGCAAGATCGCTTCTGCCCACAGTGAGGTTCTTAGCAAGATTGCAGTAGACGCAGTCATGAAGGTGGCACAGAAGACCGACACTGGCTACAAGATAGACATTTCTGACATCAAGGTTGACAAGAAAGCAGGCGAATCGATCGAGGAGACTCGACTCATAGAAGGGATCGTCCTAGACAAGGAGGTTGTCCACAGTGGTATGCCGAAACGTATCACTGATGCTAGGATTGCACTGTTGAACACTCCGCTTGAGATCGAGAAGACTGAGTTTACGGCGAAGATAAACATCGAGAGCCCTGAGGACATGAAGGCATTCCTTGACGAAGAGGAGAGAATGCTTCGTGGTATGGTTGACAAAATTACTAGCGTAGGTGCAAACGTAGTTATCTGCCAGAAAGGGATCGATGATGTAGCACAGCACTTCCTAGCTAAGGCCGGTATCCTAGCTGTCCGGAGGGCTACAGAGTCAAATATGGAGAAGCTTGCGAAGGCGACTGGTGGCAGGATTGTTGTTAACCTAGATAGCTTGACAGAGAGCGACTTAGGATATGCTAAGCTTGTCGAGGAACGGAAGTTAGGTGATGATAAGTGGGTCTTCATAGAAGGCTGCAAGAATCCGAGAGCTGTGACAATCCTGATACGCGGTGGAACTGAGAAGGTTGTTGATGAGGTGGAAAGGGCTATGCATGACACGCTATGTGTTGTTAAGGACATAATGCAAAGGCCGATGGTGGTTGCAGGTGGAGGGGCCCCGGAGATCGAGGTTTCCTCGAGGCTTCGAAAGTGGGCTGAAAGCCTGTCCGGAAAGGAGCAGTTAGCGGCGTTAGCTTTTGCTGAGGCCTTGGAAGTCATTCCTATGAGCCTTGCGGAGAATTCAGGTCTCGACCCCGTGGATATACTTGTTGAGTTAAGGTCGCGGCATGAGAAGGGGGAGCTATGGAGCGGTGTCGACGTGCTTGGAGGAAAAGTCAGCGATATGGCTAAGCTTAACGTCTATGAGCCTTTGGTTGTTAAGGAGCAGGTGGTGAAGTCTGCGAGTGAAGCTGCCTCGATGATACTTAGGATAGACGATGTCATCGCTGCAGGTAGGACGAAGGGTCCGGAGGCTCCGTCGAAGGGTCCTGAGAAGAAGCCTGAGGAATCTGAGGATTAGGAGGGTCTAAAATGAGTAGCAAAGCTGTGTCAACCGCTCTAAGCGGAACTCCCATACTAATCTTGAAGGAGGGAACGAGTAGGTCAAGAGGCAAGGAGGCTATGCGCAGCAACATAGCTGCGGCTAGGGTTGTTGCAGACGTGGTTAAAGCAACCCTAGGGCCTCGAGGTATGGATAAGATGCTTGTTGATACGATCGGGGACGTGACCATCAGCAATGATGGCCATGAGATCTTGAAGGAGATAGATGTTCAGCATCCTGCTGCGAAGATGATTGTTGAGGTAGCCAAGACTCAGGACAAGGAAGTCGGTGATGGGACAACGACGGCTGCTGTCTTAACCGGAGAGCTCCTTAGGAACGCTGAGGTGATGCTAGACAAGAATATTCACCCGACGACGATCGTATCAGGGTATAGGAAAGCGGCTGAAGAAGCGATCAGGATAATGAATGAGTTGGCAGTTGATGTCAGTCTAGATGACAGGGAGATGCTGAAGAAGGCTGCCTTGACCTCTATGAGGGGTAAAATTGTTGGCGGCTACAGAGAGCACTTCGCAGAAATCGCGATCGACGCTGTCAAGCAGATTGTTGAGGAGAAAGACGGTCGTTTAACCGCAGACAAGGATGATATTCAGGTCGTGAAGAAGCATGGTAAGAGCATGCTTGACACACAGCTTGTCAGGGGCATAATTGTCGACAAGGAAGTTGTCAACCCAGGCATGCCAAAGAGAGTGGAGAAGGCCAGGATCGCTCTGCTTGACTGTGCACTGGAGATTGAGAAGACAGAGATGGATGCTGAGATAAGGATACGTAATCCAGCCCAGATGAAGGCCTTCCTCGATGAGGAGACGAGGATGCTGAGGGAGATGGTGGAGAAGATTGTGAAGGCTGGTGCAAACGTCGTTCTATGCCAGAAGGGTATCGATGACATGGCTCAACAC
>JAWBNY010000015.1:9609-12749 GCA_038826985.1 Bathyarchaeia archaeon
CCAAGAGCGGCATCCTAGCTGTCAGGAGAATTAAGGCCTCGGATATGGAGAAGCTTGCGAAGGCTACCGGTGCGAGAATCGTATCGAGCGTTGAGGATCTTAAAGAGGGAGACCTCGGTTTCGCTGAGCTGGTTGAAGAAAGGAAGTTTGGTGAGGACAAGATGGTCTTCGTAGAGGGCTGCAAGAATCCGCGGTCAGTTTCCATCCTGATACGTGGCGGTCTGGAGAGGCTTGTTGATGAAGCGGAGAGGTCGCTTAACGATGCCTTGTATGTTGTAGTCGACTTAGTGAAGAAGAGCAAGATTGTCGCTGGCGGCGGCGCTATTGAGGAGGAGGTTTCCAGACGTCTCCGCAACTATGCGGCAAAGGTTGGCGGGAGAGAACAGCTTGCAATCGAGGCTTTCGCGGATTCCTTAGAAATAATCCCAGCGGTGCTTGCAGAGAACGCAGGTTTGGACACAATCGACATCTTGGTGGCTATTCGGTCTGCGCATGAGAAGTCTGGTGGACAGTGGATGGGCGTGGATGCATTCAAAGGAGAGGTTACGGATATGATGGCGGAAGGCGTGGTCGAGCCTCTGAGCGTTAAGGAGCAGGCTTTGAAGTCTGCTGTTGAGGCTGCGACGATGATTCTGAGGATCGATGACGTAATTGCGGCTGCTAAGCCTCCGCCTCCACCGCCTAAGAAGGGCGGCGAGGAGATGCCTGAGTATTAGCTCATTCCCTTTTTTTCTCCTGTCTATATGTGTGGACGGTTTGGTGTAGGATTCGGGTTATTTTGGCCGTCTCAGCTGTTGTATGTCTCTGTTGATTTGTTGAGTTCAATGCGCATTCTATTGCTTCAGCTATTGTGGCTTGTAGTTGTTGCGGGTTGCCTCTGTTTATTCCTGGACACGGATATAGAGTGTCTACGTAGACGTAGTATTCTCCTCCTCTATGCCGGAACGCGGCATCTGCGCTTAGTTTTTTCGGTTCCTTGCAGACAATGAAAGGCCAGAGTTTGCAGGCCTGCGGTTTCATCCCCAGCTGTTGGAGTTGGCAGAGCCCTTGGTCATCTTGGAATATGCATCTGCCTCGGGTTTTCTTTAAGCATGGGTTTCCTAGGCTGTCGATGTAGGTGGATCCTTCCCCGAAGCTTCGAGTTATGAGCGCATACTCATAGATTCGGAGGACAATCCTGAAGAAGCTGCAGCACTGGCCGCATGCAAGGCAGCGCCATGAGGTGATCCATGTCCACGGGATGTACCTCATCTAAGCGAACCCTATGCTAGTCCTGTAAAAAATGGTTTACGTGGAAAGGGTCTTTTTTGTTTTGCTTTCTTAGAGTTGTTTAATGGGCTTAAACTGCTAGATATGTTATCATATGTTTCTGGCATAGGAACACAGAAGAGTCATGCTTGATAGAAAGGGAAACGTTGAGATCCCTTAACATTGAAGAAATGAACTTAATAAGTCGATTATGAGGCCGCTGGGGTCTGCCCCAATCTTCTTGAAGCCTAGGGTGAGGCTGAGATATCAGGTTCCTATAGCTGAGACGGTTGAGCTTGTTATGACAAGGAGGAACAATGTTATACACTACTCCGCTAGGTAGGAATTGGAGAGCGACATAGAGGGCTCAAGCTTGGTCTTCAGAGACCTTAAACTTCACGTTAACATGGCTTGGGTACGAGGTCTATCAACAACTCGACTGCGAGGAACAGTAAGTCTTAGAGGGGCTAGACATCGCTTACCACAACGGTCTAGAGTTCAAGACAGCATGTCTTTCCTGAAAGATGTGGACATTGAGCGACTCTCTGGGCTTGGGCTGAGGCTTCTGGAGTAAGAAGAGTTGGCGGTGAAAGCTGTTGCTCCCAGTAATTTAGTAGGAGTTGAAGCAGACCTGTGGCTGGTCAGATGAGAAGAATATACGTATGAGGTTCAATGTGTGGGAGAACTTATATGCAATATCCTAGAGTATGGTTCTTCGGTGGAAAAATGAAGAGAATCTATCTGTTAGCTGTTCTACTGCTGCTGTCAACTTCTGGTTTCTTTGTGGTTGTTGAGGCTAGTCCACCCGATAGGCCCCAGGATCCGAGAGCTGCAAATAATCTTCCGAAGTCGATGGTCTCAGGCCCACAATATACGGCAACATCTTCTGCGTCGCAGATGTTTCAGGTGAATCTGACCATAACTGGTCCGACTGGGCTTCCAGCCACTTGGACATATGTAGATGTTTATCGAGGCTATCCGTGGAGAGTGTCGTGGGAAGTGGCTTGGGACTACGCTGAAGATGGTAACATAACACTTCAACTGGGGAGAGGAAGATACGTTGCATTACTCGCAAGGTACTCTGAGCCCAAGTTCATTGCGTTATACAGCTTTTACGTCAGGGAGAATACGACCTTTCAGGTTAACATTGCTGAACTGACCGTTCCGGTGAACCTAGTAGCTGTGAAGCCGCTGGCTGACAGACCATTCACGACCGATGCACACTTCATAGTCCGTTCACTCTCATACCCCGACCTTTGGGAATGGTGGTTTACAGAAGACACCCCAGGAGCTGTTAGACTGTATCTGCCGAAGAACACAAGGTGCAGCTTCGCCTATCAGGATAATGACTCCGGATACATACTTTTCGTAAAAAATGTGTTGATCAAGAAAGTTAATGCCACCGTAACCTTCGATGCATCTAAGACTGGGCTGATCAGTCCAAGGTTCATCGCCCCTACAAGCAACATCCCAATTGATTATTGGTACCTCAGAGTGGGTGGAAAGGATCTCCCTACAGCAGAGGTCTATTCTAATGAACCATGGGGGGAGACGGTCGCAGTAACCTTGGGTAAATACGACATGTATGTCTGGCTGCGTAACAGGTTTGAAGAGGGAGGATTCAAATACGATTTTTGGTTCAAGCTCGACCTAGGCCAGCAGACTCTGAGCAAGAAGACGAGAGAGATCCTGTACGGCGGAGACCTCAAGGGCTTCACCAAGCCGTCGAAGAACTACTACAAGGCGGGTGAGACGGTAAAAATCGATTTCTGGCATGAAGACGCCTACAAGCATAAGCTGGTCTCCGCGTACACTGTGGTCTATGATGAGAATTGGAGCTGGGTGACGAGTTATTACCCGCCTTTGAACCTGACGATCTGTGACGATGAGGG
>JAWBNY010000016.1:0-12343 GCA_038826985.1 Bathyarchaeia archaeon
ATCCACGCCAATAGTAGTAAAGTGACATTGTATCCACCTCTCTTTTTCTTTGGATGTTTGAGTCGCCACAGCTAGGTTTGTAGGTTAGGTCGCCCATGTTCTCTATCTTGCTTTACTGTTTTCTAGGCCTCCAATGTGGGTTCTGAAAGGGTCTCAGCTCTTCTGGCGATGGTATAAACTCGAATCCGCTGGGTACGGGTTCTCCATGTTTCTAGCGTCAGCGCATATAGAGACCGGTTAGTGTGAGAGAAATGTTGAAATCCTCCTTCTTTGCAGATGAACTTAGAATAAGTCGATTATGAGACCGCTTGAGTCCGCCCCAATCTTCTTGAAGCCTAGGGTGAGGTTGAGGTATCAGGTTCCTATAGCTGAGACGGTTGAGCTTGTTAGAGCCAGCAGGGATGATGAGAAGTATTATCCTGCTATAAGAGACTATGTGAAGAGTGTTGTGGCTGGGTCGCTTAAGGTCTTCGCTCAAGATGTCTTCGACCTCACCATCCTTAGGCTTGGCATCGAAGCACATCAATATAGATTGACCGCGAAGAGCAGGTGCGTCTTGGGGAGGAGGCTTTGCACCACCTACGCTGATGGGTTGGAGTTCAAGGCGGCTGCAGCCTTCCTTAAGGGTGTACACATAGAGCCGATTCTGCGGCTTAGGCCCATGCTTATAGAGTCTGAGGAACTGGCGTCGGAGGCCGTTGCCTTGACCAAGGGTATTGGCTTGGAGACCGATATCGAGCTGGGCGAGTATGAAGTAGCCCTCTGAGGATCTGTCAATACTTAAAGCAAACTTGTAGGCTATGCTGGTCTGGATGCAGTATCAAGCCGGCTGCGGAAGATACCTGCTCATACTCCAGAGTAACTCACTTTTTCTGTAGATTTTTTGTGTTGATAAGCCTTAGTATGGTCTGGGTCGACTCCTCAACTGTCATACTTGTTGTGTCTAGGATTAGCGTGTTCAACGTCTTTGCCAGATATCTGTATAGCTTCAGCTGTTCTATGAGAAAGGCAGGATATGTATCGCTCCTTCTCTTTTTAAGTGTTGTATACTTAGCGGTCACGAACATGCTTTTCTGTGTCCTTGCTGCCAATGCCAATAGGAACTTGGCGTCTAAGGTGTTCAAAAATTGTTTATCTCTGCTAGTCAGGATAATCCAGACTATGAAGTCTGGTGCGTAGCGCTCCCCTATCACGGTGTACCCTAGAAAGCTGGGAAGAATGAATCTTGCTAGAAGTATAGGGAGCATAGATGTGAACTCGATAAGTTGCCATAGGCGGCGCATCTTTTTGGGAATAGTAATTCCGTAGTTCGGGTTATCGACACCTCTGAATGCTGAGAAGCGTCTCAAAAACCGGGCTACCAGAGATGCGAACGTGTGCGTCCCCCTCATCCATGAAAGTTTCACCCTTACTCCTCTTTGCTGTAGAACCCTAAATAATGCTCTGGCCAGGGAACTCTTTCCAGCTCCATCTGGGCCAGAGAAGTAAATAAGCGGCATTAAAAGGAAATTGTAATGCATCACTCCTTATCATACTTGCCTTTGTTGCCGTAGATATATTTGGCTAGATGACGGATAAGATGTTTCTAAGTTTCTGCATTAACCTTAACTATCAGAATGGAGGTCTTATTCCGGTTCCAATCCAGTGGCGGTAGCGTTGAACTCAGGCTCAGCATACAGCTTTCTCAGAGAACGCAACATCGTTGTTTTGATTGCATGTAGGATAATTTGGGGGCTTACACAGGCGCTTTTTACCTCGTACTTCAGCCTCTTTGCCCTAGCTCAAAAAGGTGTAACACCTGAGCTTTTAGGGCTCATAGTCTCGGTGAAGTCACTTGGTACAGTTATCCTGTCACCTATCGCCGGCTATCTAGCAGATGCTTTGGGTAGGAAGAAGATGATTTTTGCAGGAACCTGCCTCCACGCAGCCTCCTACCTATTCTACCTAGTGGCTACAGACTTTAACATGATATTCATAGGCTCCCTTGTAGAAGGCATGGCTGTCTTGCATATGCCTGCACTACAGGCAATCACGCAAGACTCCTTGGTAAGGAGTAGAAGAAGCTTGGGCCTTTCGGCTACAACGGGGCTTCAAGCTATTCCAACGTTGATCTCGCCATTCATTGGAGGGCTGCTTGCAGAGCGTCTTGGAATCGACGCCGGTATGCGGATCGGGTTCGGTCTCGCGTTTGCTGCAGGCATACTTGTGGCCTTTATCAGGCTCAAATTCCTCAGGGAGACCGTAAACGACGTGACTGAGAGGTTTGATGTGATGGGCATCTATAAAGTGGTGAAGAGATCATATGCAGGAATGTTCAGCCTTCTAAGAGAGTACAAGCTTCTCAGAGGGTTCATATATGTGTCTCTAGTCGATACTTTCTTCGCATCTATAACAGCGCCATTCTGGGTTGTATACGCCAAGACAATTATAGGTTTAACCACTGTTGAATGGGGCATAATTGAAGTGATCGCTGCAGCCGTGAACATTCTTGTCCTCTTCTTCTCAGGAAGCTTAGTTGACCGTTTAGGAAAGAAGAAGATAATGTTGCTGAATCTTACTGCTGCTCCTGTGGTAAACTTGGCCTTCATATACTGTGGGAACGCGACTCACGTAGCTCTTATACGGGTGCTTCTTACAGCTCAGAATGCATTTATACTGCCAGCTGCCACTGCCCTTCTTGCGGATATTGTGCCTAGAAAGGATAGAGGGAGGGCGATAGCAGCGGTGGGGTGGCAACCAATTGTGATCTCCATAGGTGCCGTCTCCTCAGGATTCTTCAGGTTCCTACCATACTTCATAGGCTCTCTTCTGAGTGGATACGTATATGAACTGGATGTCAGATTGCCTTGGTATCTGCTGGTTTCAGGATATGTTGCTGAAGCCGTGATCTGTCACTATGTGGTGAGAGAACCAGAAAACCCCGCGGAATAGGGCATAGACATACTTGGGGCTGGGTCTTCCCTGGATTAGAGTTAGCTACATGTATTCTAGTCCAGTTCATCGTTGATTAGGGCTTGATGGTTCACGCATCTTTTTATCAGGCGCTGTGACTCTGGAATATTGGTGCTTGAATTTGAAGGTTGAAGCCCGTATGGAAGATGTGTTTAGCCTAGCTAAGGCTAGGCTGGATACCTGCGGTCTACTATTGACAAGCGTCAGCCTAGACGGTAAGCCCAATGTCATGACTATAGGCTGGGGCCTCATGGGCAGACTTTGGGGTCAAGAAGTATTCATGGTGGCGGTGCGGCCGAGCAGGTACACATTTCGGCTCCTTGAGGAGACAGGGGAGTTCACAGTGAATGTGCCGCCTGAGAAGGATATGGATAAGGCTGTTGCATACTGTGGAGAGGTTTCAGGCAGAGACCACGACAAGTTTGGTGAATTGGGACTTAAGGTTGAAAGCGGCAGAAGCGTCAAGACTCCACTCATCTCTGAATGTGTAGCACACTTTGAATGTAAGGTTATAGGGAAATCAAGATTGGCTCCGGAACTCTTGGGGGAAGATGTGAGGAGAACCAGCTACCCTTCAGGTAACTTTCACACACTATTCTTCGGGAAACCTCTGAAAATACTTGTCGACAGGTGAAATCTTCTCATTGCATGTCTACGGAGGCGGTCGATTCTCTACTGATTCCTGAGAAGCTTTTTCTACACATCTTTAGCGTTCAATAAGCCTTTTGCCTTCACTGTGAGGATATGTAACACCGTAGAGGCGTCCTGCTTCAGTATGTTCTAAACATTCATGCAGGATGGATGCTGTGTTGATACGTGGAAGAATACGATGTATTTTTTAACAAATAGGCATAATAGCCGGACTGGCTTTTTGGATACATTGGTCTTCATGAACAGTAACAGAACTTTGGTCGCGTATGCGACAAGAGGCGGGACGACGGAGTTGTATGCAAATGCGGTCGCGGCTGTGCTTAGAGATGAATTTGGACTGACCGTTGACATTATCGACCTTAAGAAGAAGAGTCCAAGCCTCTCGAATTACCGGAACGTGGTCGTTGGCTGCGGTGTTAGAATGTTCAGGCTTTACAGCGAAGGTGTAAGCTTCTTGAGAAACGATTTTACCGGTGTGAGAGTCGCCAT
The DNA here is from genome assembly GCA_038826985.1 of Bathyarchaeia archaeon. Classification (GTDB taxonomy): domain Archaea; phylum Thermoproteota; class Bathyarchaeia; order RBG-16-48-13; genus JAWBNY01. The sequence goes on from JAWBNY010000016.1 coordinate 4,093, forward strand.
ATTCATCTCATCTCTTGAACCTAGAGAGGAAGCCATAAAGAAATATGTTGAGAAGATTGTAGGTGAGAACAAGACTCTTAGGCCTCTAGCAGTCGAGGTTTTTGGTGGAAGGATGAGGTTTCTCGGACGAATAAGTCAGGACAGGACAGATATCAACAAATCCAGAGAATGGGCGCGTAGCATTGCTGGAAGACTGATAGATGTGGGCTGAAGCTAGGCCGAAACCTTTGACCGTTTAGTACATGTTCATGTGAGCTCTGTCAAGTCTACTATATCGGTGTAGATTATCGTATTTCGGAAACTACTTTGTTAGGTTCTTATAGTAAACCTTTGCATCTTCGTCCCCGTAGTAGCCAGGCGCGTCATGGCTGTAGACGAAGCCAAGATGCTCGTAGAACCGCTGTGCATACGTGTTGCTCTTCCTAACCTCTAGGCGGACGCTCTCGACCCCTGACTTTTTCAGGATGTGAAGAACATCCAATAGGAGTCTGCTACCTATGCCTCTGCCCCTCACCTCTGGTGACACAGCGATGGACACTATGTTTCCGACGTTTCTATCCTTTGAAGCAACGACGTATCCTAAGATCTCCTTCTCTTTCTCAGCTACGAGGAAGGTTTCTGAATCCGTTTTCAGAAGGATGTCAATGAGGAATGGTGGATAAGGGTCCTTGAAAGACCTCTTCTCGATAGCGTAAACTGCTGGAAGGTCCTCTTTCGAAGCCTTCCTTACCGTGAAGTCTTCTCTATGGCTCATTGTTGAGCTTTGACTGCCTTCATTCACCAGAGACCCTCCTCAAGTCCATCCCAATATTCAACGTTTCCTAATAGCTCACTCGGTAGTTATCTCGTTTGGTGGGTTTAAGATCTGAATACGGAGGTACAGCCATGTTCTTTTACGCCCTTTGAACTTAATCGCTATTAATGGTTTAGACCCGAATGTTTCTGAGAACACTTTCACGAGTGGTCTTGCCCCCAATCGCTTATTGGAGGCCCTTTGCCTTCTTACCGGCAATAATGTCTGGCTTGGCCTCTTTACCGACACACCCGAGGCCTTTCTCATCTCCTATTCCACATGGCATCTCAGATACCTAAGTTGCCAGAAAACTGACTCGATTTCTCTTTTTGTCTGGTAGATATACATTTGAGTTTGACTTGGCTAGTATATCATGACGTCAGTTTCTCGACAAGTTCCTTCACAAGCTTTTCCACCTCGTCTCGGATCTCTCTTACTCTCTGGATCGGCTGGTTCTTTGGGTCATCAAGTTTCCAGTCTATTATGTTCTCTACGAACACACTTGGACAGACCTCTGCTACACCACAACCCATAGTAACAACTACGTCTGCTTCCCTGAGCTTCTCCGCGGTAAGGAGCTTAGGACGCTTTCTCGAGAGGTCTAGGCCCTTCTCCCACATGGCTTGAACCACGGTACTGTTTACCTTATCTGCGGGCACTGTTCCTGCACTATCCGCAACCACTTTACCAGACCCATAAGCATTTGCGAAGGCTTCAGCCATCTGGCTTCTCCCAGCGTTCTCAACGCAGACAAAGAGGATCTTCTTCATATCGATACATCTCTGTTCTAGAGTTTGCTAGCGTATAGATGAGCTTTACCATCCTCCATATCGTCGCCTAGTTTGGTTAGTAGATGAATGGTGGGAGTGAGGCCAATTTAACCGTACCAAGCTCCTCTAAGAGGAATCTTCTGACCTCATCTTCCCTGAGTTCTGCTTTCTTTTCATCATGAGAGTTAGAAATGGGTATCTTGGTCCTATGAAGGGCTTCACCGTCTGCATAATCTGTGAAGACGTACATGTCTTGACCATGATAGAAGGTGAGCCTAAGTCCTATCGGTGGTCTCCTCAGCGGATGCGGTTCGGATAGGTAGAAGACTGTGTCTGGCTTCAGGGCTAAGACAAGAGACTTGAACTTTTCCCAATCGGAGACACGGTGGACTGTCATTTTCAGCCCATCGATAATCCTTGGTATGGCGAACTACTCGTTCCAGCACCTGGGCTTCAGACTCCATCAAACTGGGAAGTCCTATGCCAAGCTGGATCCTATGGCTCCATTCATTTCTCAGATACATTTAAGACTATCTCTGATACGAGAGCTCGCCTTATGAGGAAGCTGAAGGTTGCGATAGTCGGATGCGGTGCTGTAGCTCGGGACAGTCAGATTCCGGCCTTCAGAAGGCTTGGGGATAGGATTGAGCTCTGTGCGGTATGTGACCTCAACTATGGGCTTGCAAAGCATGTTGCAAGCAACCAGCACATCGCTGAGGCATATGAGAGCCTTTCAAGCATGCTTTCGAAGGAGAAGCCCGACATCGTCTCGGTGTGTACTAATCCTCAGTCCCATGCATCGTTGACTGAACAGTCGCTTGAGGCTGGATGCCACGTTCTGGTTGAGAAGCCTATGGCTACTAGTCTGGCGGAGTGCGACATGATGATTAGGAAAGCTGAGGCAGATGGATTGAAGCTCTGCACCGTTCATATGAAGCGGTTCCTACCTCCATTTCTTAAGGCGAAGGAGATGGTTGAGAAGGGTCTGATCGGGACACTAATCGGGTTGAGGTTCCTCGCGGTCTATACAGTTTGGCACGGCGGCCTCTTAGCTAGACCGGACCATTGGGTTCACTCGCTTCCAGGAGGGATCTTCTGGGAAACAGGTCCACACCCAATATACATGACCCTAGTCTTGGCTGGCCATGTAAAAGAGGCAAGAGTTGTGTCCAAGAACATAACCCCATATCCTTGGGTGGCTCACAGTGACTATCATATAGAGTTGGTGGGGGAGAAGGCGAACAGTTCAATCCACATATCCTTTGGGAACATGTATACAACAGATGAGTGCGACATATTTGGGGCGGAGAGTATGCTGAACATCAACCTTCAGAGTATGCTCTTGAAGCGTTACAGGCGATGCACATACAAGCGGAGGGAACTTGTCTCACATGCCTTTAGCGAGGTGGCTCAGATCGCTGGAGGAGTCGTATCAAACGTTTTCCAAGTTCTTGCTGGGAGGACACATATCTATCACGGGCATGATGTGCTCATCGAGAGATTTGTCGATTGTATTATCAATGACAGTGAGCCTCCTGTTCCGCCTGAGGAGGCGCGGGAGACTATCCGGGTTATGGAGATGGTTTCCAGAAGTCTTTGACAAAACTTCCAGGTAAGATAGACTTCCTCTGCCTATCGCCTACGGACCATAGTTTCTGTACTGGGTGTTCATATGGATAATGAGGGCTAATTGGTCTAGAGATCCTATAGCTTCATATGTAGCACATAGTCCAGTTTTGCAGAAAGAGTAATAAATGGTCAGCGGGCTTAGCGGCTGTTTGTCTGTATTCAGGTTCGAGGTGGACGTCCACTTTGAGATATCCAAGGTTATCTCTGCTGGCTGGTACATATGTTCTAGTTCTCTTCCTTGCCTCATTTGGCTTCCTAGACCCGACCTATGTCTTCATCTCTGGCCTAGGCTTCTTTGGTTTCCTTCTCAGCGGCTTCCTATACGCCTATGCCTTCACTTCCGCCTCCGCAACAGCTATACTGCTCCATCTTTCGAGGGAGCGTGATCTCCTGATCTCTGGGCTGACAGCTGGATTAGGTGCCCTACTGGGCGACATACTCATCTTTCTGTTAGTTAGGCGCGGACTTAATGAAGAGTTGAAGGCTTTGTCGAATTTGAGGGTTTTTCAGCTTCTGATTGGTAGAATTTCGACGCGTGTTCGGAGGTTTATATTCCCGATAGTGGCTGGTCTACTTATCTCGTCTCCTCTTCCCACAGAGATAGGTGTTGCCGTCCTTGCCTCAAGCAGTAATGTCTCAACTAGGGTATTCCTTCCAGCAGCATACCTTCTGCATACAGCGGGGATTTTCACGATCATCTTGGCTGGAAAGTTGTTTTTCTAGCCAGCAACGTAACTGGGAAAAGGGTCTATCCATATAACTGAGGTTTGTGTTGACCGTGAGCAGAGCACTCACCCTTATATTCTCAGTTTTCAGTTTCAATGATTGGGTTCTTGAGAGTTTATCCGGCGGCTTTAGTAGAGATATGTATAAATATGTAACAAACTGGCGGCTTGCTCACGGGTTCAAAGTTATTAGTCTGCAGTCCTCTTATTCAGGGTTGGCTCTGCGTTGAAGATTCTGTCTACTGACCTTCGTAGAGGCATGTTGGAGCTGGTTCCTGAGGATATTGACGACCTTTGGGTACTCTACAACGTCATCCGCATAGGGGACCGTGTTTCTGCTCGGACAACTCGGGAGGTCAAGTCTGAACAGGAGGGGGCGCGTCCAAGCCGGGGCGAGCGTATCCCGCTCAATTTACTCATTCAGGTGGGGCATACCTCCTTCCAGCATGGAAACGAGCGTTTGAGGGTTAGAGGCATGATCCTTGAGGCCCCTGAGAAATATGGTCTGGTTGGGAAATATCACACGTTGAACATCCTACCGGGCCAAAGGCTCTTTCTTATGAAGGATGAGTGGCCGAGGTTCGATATTGAGAGGGTGAAACAGGCCTCTGAGGAACGCTATCCACCTATGGTTGTGGTCGCGCTTGACGATGAGGAGGGTGCCGTTGCCATTCTCCGGCAGCATGGGTACTCTGTGATTGGAGAGACCCGTGCGAATCTACCTGGGAAGCTTGATGCAGAGCGTCGAGACGATGCGGTTGGTCGATACTATGCTTCACTGTTGAAGATTCTGGAGCAGGCTTGGGATCAGACTCACGGCTCTGTCGTCATTGTTGGACCAGGTTTCTGGAAGGAGGTTTTTGCCCGATATGTGAGGGATCACAGACCTGAACTGGGGAAGAGTATTGCTACTGTTGCTTTATCGAGTTCAGGTGGCGTTCAAGGGGTTGAAGAGGCGTTGAGAAGCGGTGTCTTAAGCAAGGTTGTTGAAAGGACTCGAGCCTTGGTTGAGGCGGAGGCTGTTGAGCAAGTTCTTCTGAGGCTTGGAAGTCAGAGGGGAGACGTGGCCTACGGTCTTACAGATGTTGAGAAATCTGTTAGTTACGGCGCGGTTGAGCGGCTGCTGGTTACGGATAAGATGCTTAGGGAGGCTGCTGACGTGGAAAGAAGGTCGCTTGAGAATCTAATGAAGGAGGTGGAAAGGATGGGTGGTAGGGTTCTTATAGTTCATGCCGGCTATGAGGCAGGTCATAAATTGACCAGTATTGGAGGTATTGCAGCGCTTCTCAGGTTTAAGGTTAGTTGAATTTCTCCTATCTAGACTGCAGAACCTTGGCAGAACATGGTGGCGCTGTTTAGGATACACCTACTCATTAATTCATTATCGCTAGCCCAATACCTGTGGAAATACAAACAGCTCCCCCTGTATAACCTTCTTCTTCGGGATATGGAGCTCTTGGGCGAGCAGATCCCTAAGTTTTGCAGGGTTGTGGGGAAGTATCCACCCTTCTGTTGGCTGGTCTGTCTGAGGCTCGTTAAACTCGTAGACATAGTTTCCTTTCAGCGCTCTGATTCTTGTCTTTGTGTTGATCCGGAAGGATACTGCCTCTGCTCTCTGGCTGACCTCTTTGAAGTCGTCCCAGCTTATACATGAGAAGAAGATGAATCTGGCCTGTTTTTTTACCTGTCTTAGGTTTCTTAGTTCATTTTTCAGCTGGTGGCCTATGCTATCTAATGCCTTCTCATGCTCCTTGAGTACGCTGATGACAAAATCTATGGTAGCCACTCTTTCAAGGTCAGACATTAACATAGGAGAATGAAATATTAGTTATTTTAAATGTTTATGTATCTCTAATATATATGTGCCTCTACATTATTCAACTATTGGTTTCTACACTATTTTTTCTAGAAAACTTGTTATGGAGGATACAACTATGTTGGTCGGCTAATTCTTAAATTCCGTAAGTTATGTATAGTGGAGTGTAAAGGAAATGTTGGATTTGCCTATCCATTTGTTAAGATATGTCTTATGCTTTGCCTTTCTCTGCTTCGCATCCATCCAAGATCTATCTACGAGATTGGTTAGCGACCTAGCCTGGGTCATCGGAATACCTACCTGTCTGTTTCTTGACGTTATTGAACTCTACCTTGGCTACCTCAACCTGATAAGCCTCGTAGGGTCTCTCCTTATCTCTCTACTTATCGGATTGGGTCTACTATGGATAGGCTTTTTCGGCGAAGCAGATGCTTGGGCCTTACTCCTGGTTGCGGTGGCTATGCCCTCATACCACGATGTGCCTCCGTTGCTTCTTGCTAGGGTTCTAAACCTACCTATTCTCTTTGCATTTTTCAACGCGGCCGTCTTCTCCGCGCTATATCCCACTGTTATATTTCTCTTAAATCTACGGGATCGACTTCAAGGAAAGCCTCTCCTTGAAGGATTAGAGGTTGGAAGCTGGTTCACGAGAGCCTTACTATACGCTTCTACCCGAAGAGTTGGATTGGAACGGCTTCAAGGTAGCTTGAAGTACTTTCCCGCTGAGGAGGTTGCATTTGAGGATAGAAAGCCTATCAGAAAACCCGTCCTCTTTGTTGGTGCAGGTAAAGACTTTGATAAGTCTCTGAGTATACTTAAGGCTCATAGCCAGCTATTTGAGGGTGGGGTTCTTGCTTCTCCAACGGTTCCGATGGTGGCTTTCATAACCCTCGGATTTCTATCAACTGTTATGCTGGTTTCCTTCCCTTTTAGAATTGTCTAGAAGTGTTCTTTCATGTCGATGGGTTCAATCAGGTTCTTTGCAAGGGTGAAATACTTTATCACTTCTTCACCCTTAGGGGTTATCCGATAGGTTTTGCGTTTCTCATCATGCTCTTCGTTTGACGCTGCGATAAGGCCTCTGTCGAGCATGAACTTCAAGGTCTCTTGAAAGGGTTTCCAGGAGAGATTGGCCTTATACATAATGCGTGTAGGTCGGTTTACACCGTTCTTTATTATCCACAATATGTCTAGGTAAATCTCCATCTTCGACCTTCTGTAAGGCTCGGCTCTTATCTCTTGCGTCCTCTTATCAACATAGCTAAATATGGAACTGCCTTGTTCCTCTGTTGTGCTCTTCATCTTCGTCTCCTATGCTTTGTTCTTATGGACGGGTTCGGTTTGAGCTGCGATTATCTTTTCTCTTATGTAAATGTGTAAAAAATAGATTCTGACTACATTTTTTTGATATGAATATGGCCTCCAGAGTATGAGGAAGAACTCAGGTTATTACCAAGGTAGATGTCAGGCTAATATTGATTATTCACGGGATGTTAAGAGAAATGTTTCTTACATCTGCCATCGTTGACTCTATGGAGGGCAGGCGACGAACCGTCCTGGTTCGACCTCGCGTAGCTGCGGCTCTCTGCTTCGACATACTTGTTCCGCAATTGGACAGCGTGGGCTGAATCTACACCCTTCTGGCGGCTCTGTCGGGTCCGGTGGTTCACCTGCTGGAACCTTGCGTAGACTGAACCTGTTCTTTGGGTCGGGGTCAGGTATCGCCTCTATGAGTGCCTTTGTATACGGATGGAGTGGGTCGCTTACTACTTTCCTTATAGGTCCTACCTCGACTAGTTTTCCTGCATACATGATGGCTAGGCGTTCTGAGAAGTATTTTACTGTGGCTATGTCATGTGTAATATATATGAAGGATATCTTATGTTCTTCCTGGAGTTGACGGAGCAGGTATAGGATCTCAACTCTCACAGATGCATCAAGCATGGAGACTGGTTCGTCAGCTACGACGAATCTTGGGTTAAGGATCATGGCTCGTGCGATGGCTACTCTCTGCCTCTGTCCTCCACTAAGCATGTGAGGATACTTTTCAGCGAAGTTTTCAACTGGTGTAAGCTTGACATCCTCTAAAGCCGCCTCAACCATCTTTCTCCTCTCAGGTCCTGAGGGTACTCCATGGACTATTAGGGGTTCCTCTATCGTTCTTCTTATGGTGAAGAAGGGATTGAGGCTGCTGAATGGGTCTTGGTACACTATCTGTGCCTCTTTGCGGTACCATAGGAGCTCCTTTTGCGGTATTTTGGTTATGTCTTTTCCTCTGTATACTATCTGACCACTTGTCGGTTCAATGAGTCTTAGGCAGCATTTTCCAAGCGTTGTCTTTCCACTGCCTGACTCTCCCACCACAGCCAGCGTCTCGGACTCGTGAAGTGTGAAAGTCACGTTGTCTACGGCCCTTACATAGGCTGACTTGGAGAGCCACCTCTTTACGGGGAAGTATACGTTTAGATTTCTCACCTCAAGTAACGGCTCCAGACCTCGTCACCTCTTAGCATAACGC
>JAWBNY010000017.1:0-12187 GCA_038826985.1 Bathyarchaeia archaeon
CCTATACTCAATAAGTCTGAGGCCTTGAGCAGACCTCCTGTAGACGGCGATGTAGCGGTCGCTGGGGCTAGAAGCAACAAGGAAAAGGAAGCTAGCTACCCCGCCCAGATTGGAGGCTGGAACCTTACCCTCCTCGAGCTTCCTCTTCCTCACCTCATCTGCCAAGCCAGATAGGGAGTCCGCTAAAGAGGAGATGTCTTCTACTTGTAGGAGTTCTTTGAGCTCCTCCCTCAGCTTCAGACCAGTCTTCACCCTGGCCTCCTCTAAGACATTATCACTCAAGTACCCCTTCAGGCGCTCTATAATCTCTGGAGATACTTCAAGGAGTTGGAGCTCCCTATGCGCGTTACTTAAGCCCCTCTCAGAGATAGTGTCACTTAACGCGTCAAGACCTACCTTATCGGCATTATGAGCCTCGTCGAATATCAGAGCCTTGCCGCTTAGCGTCAGCTTCGCCTTCACCCTAATCGCCTCGTTGAAGATATACTGGTATGGTGCCACCGTCACTGTAGATGTTTCAGCTACCTTTCGAGCTAAGAAGTATGGGCAAATCCCTAGAATTCTTCCTTGACTTTGGAGTTCCTTGATTGAGAGTATACTTGGAAGTGAGCTTGGAAGACTTGTTACCTCCGATTTGAACGGGCATTTCCCAGTCTCCCTCATCAGTTTACAGGCCTCCGACGACTCCACAGGTGGCAAGCTTCGACAAACCTTATTCATGCAGAGGTGCCTCCTCCCTGCAAGGCTTACAGCTGAGAAGGATGCTCCACCTTTTCGGTTGATCGCATTGACCTCTTGAAGAACCTGCCGAGCCTGTTCATGCGTACGAGTTGCGTAAACAATATCCTTTCCTAACGCTAAGATGCTGGAAAGAGCAGAGATCGTTTTGCCGAAGCCGTTGCAGGCCTCAGCTATTAGGACTCCTCCGCCTCCTAAGACCTCGGCGATATCCTTCATGAACTGCACCTGTTGCGGATATGGCTCATAAGGGAAGAGCGAGTTCAGACCCCCAGCTCTACCTTCCACCTTACACTGGAAAGATAGGTATGTCCCGCATTTTGTGCAGAACCTACTCTTCTCATACTCTTCGACAGAGTGATGTAGCCCGCACCTAGGACATAAGAACCTGACGTGGAACAAATGTGACCGCCAACTCTTTGCGGCGTAGAATTCATTGCGTATTGAGGAACCTCTAAGAATAAGCTTTCCTCTTAAACAATATTCTCCAAGGAGCGAGAGTTACACGACATGGAAGCCTACGTACACTAAGCTTCACTCAACTTTCGTTGCAACAGAATAGGCTAGAAACTTTTTGCAAACAACCTCATAAACGCAGCTAAAAAACAAAGTGCAAAAAGGGCCGCAAGAGATTTGCTATGAGGACAACTAACACACGCTTAAAAGTCAGGCTGATTCATTGGATTAGAGAACCTGGTTCCACGTTCCCGCCTGTATATTTCAGGGATCGAATACATTGAGATGATTATTAAAGCTAAAAGATAGTTAACCGTTCAGTTTTTTTGGATCCTTGGCTTAACCATACCTCAGCAGTGTAACCAACCATAGGGTTAGCCTAATTTAAGTCCTAGAACTAAAAAATTGATGCAAGACTCATCACTACAAACATTGTGGAAAGAATTACATTATGCAAACATGGTCTACGCTTAGGGAAAGTGAAGAAGACTAAAAGCGATACGTCATACATAAATTGTTTTATTATTCCAGTAGCTCTAGGCCAAAGCAACTGTTCTAAGAGAATATCACCCTTATCCTAACGACAAGAGCATACCACTTTATTCTGCTTCCCAAATCTTAAGAAATTTTGTCTGCCTCTTCCTGGTGATGTCAACAAGCCATTACTTTAGAACGGTTATCAGGCTTCCCGCTATATGTAATAGCCAAACCTCAAACCTAAGCCATTAGTCTCTATGGAATGAGCAATACTTTTACACATTCCTTCCGTAGTGCTAATTGAAATGCCTTCTCCGCCTCGGTTAAAGGTAGCTTATGTGTAACAAGAGGGGCGAGGTCTACCTTCTTCGCATCCAAGATTTTCATCATGTTTACCCAAGTAGATGAATCATATATCCAGTGGCCGATTATGCTGAGGCGTTTATACTGCATCTTAAGGTAGTCATCAAAGCTGAATGGAATACTCCTGAACTCAAGGTTATCCGTACCTGAAGGGTGCCCTATTCCAACGTATTTACCACGGAATTTTAACAGCCTCAAACCTTGCTGGAGCAATGGTGTACCCACAGCCTCAAAGACGAAGTCTACTCCATGGCCTCGGGTAACCGTCTTCACCACCTCATATACGTCCTCAGCATCAACATCCACTGTGATATCTGCACCAAGTCGTCTAGCCATCTCAAGGCGTGGGAACCTGTCCACAGAGCGACCAGTAACAACCGTAAGCGAAGGAGACATCATCTTCAAAGCCAGAAGAGTGCATAAGCCAATTGGACCTGGACCGAGAATAGTAGCGCTCTTACCGGGGCTGAATCGGGCAACATCATCAACGGCGCTTAAAGCCACAGCAAAGGGTTCACATAGGGCTCCGCTCTCATAGGACATGTGCTCTGGCAGCTTGTATAGTGCATCCGCACGAACAGCAGTGTACTCGCTCATCACACCCCCACGAGTCGTCAAGTGCCTCTGTGAGCATCCGAGTGGGTTGCCTGAAATACAGTATTCGCATCTCCCGCAGAAACGGTTGTCTTTTGCTGTGAAGGGGTTGAAAGTTACTCTATCCCCTACCTGCCAGTCTTCTACCCCTCTGCCTACCTCCACGATCTCTCCGCTTCCCTCATGGCCAATGGGCCTAAGCTGGGAGGTCTGGCTCTGAGGGTTGCTCACCCTTTCGTAGGTGTGGAGGTCGCTTCCGCAGATGCCTGCTGCTCTGACCCTCATTATCACGTATCCAGGCTGCAGCTCAGGGTATGGCTCATCCACGACTTCGATGCCTTTGCCAACCGAGGTCTTCACTACAGCCTTCATGTATACTTCAAATATAGCTGCAACTAATATAACCTTTAACCAAGAAGATGAGGGATTTCCCGATATTTTAGATAAGTACAGCGATACCTATGTTCCCTCTACAGCCGAATATGCTACTTATTACCTCGCATTTGGTTCGGAGGAGAGCCGCGATCTTCCCATGGAATACACTGCGATTTTGACAGAAAGCATAGAAGTTGGCCTGCCCTTTCCCAATAACTAGGTCAGCCTGTTCAGTCTCATCCCTGAATTCTTCAGACATCTCATCAAATGTGATGCCTAGTGTGTCTGGGCCTGTTGTTATTAGCCGCATACTCGAGTGGTCAAAGCCTGCTGCCACTGCATCGTCTATTGTAACATCGCTGGTAAGAGGCCCGCCTCTTACTGCTACGGTCACAGTGATTCCGGCTGCCTGTAACTCCTCTACGAGGAGCCGGTCAACAGCGACCTCGCCTACGTTATCTAAGACATATAATACATGTTTCGTCTTCGGCAGGAGTTGGAAGATCTCCTCTAACTCATCAACCGCAAGCTCTTCCTCATAGACCTGCCTCAGACGTCTTGAGAGTAGGTTAGAGTTGAGTATATATCCCGCACCTACCATACGGATGTCCATGGCGTTTGCGGCTACAGCCCACTTTGCTAGATATCTGAATCTCTCATAGCAGTCATCGATCCCAGCTGCCTCTTCAGCCAGCTTAGCAGCAAGCCTGATGCACACTCTATTGCAGACTTCACGTACATGTCTGAAAGGGTCTTGCATTCCGCTGACATTTTTAAGTATCCTGTGTGCACGCGTTATGTAGGTTGATGGCATCTCTGAGACATGAAAATCCTGATGCAGCATCGATAGGGTCTGTCTTAAAACTTCAAATCTCTTCTCCTCGTCGATTCCCGCAGCTTCGGCACCGGAGTAAACATCCTGTAATATACAGACTGCACATCTGCTTGCTGTAACAGGTCTGTATAGCCAAGGCTTACTTTGCATAATCCAGTCCTCTAGATACGAGATAATAGCCGATGGATTCAGGACTAATAAACATTTGAGTTTGATGGGGCGACTAGGCTCTGCCACAAGGCGGGTCGATATACCGTGAGTCATGCGTGGACAAGAACCAGGTAGGCATGGCTTGGCCGGTGCGTTTGCATATAAAAATCTTCAAGATATCTTATCTCTGTTTTCTCTAGGGGGTAAGAATAATAGGTTGAAGGTCACAAAACTGCAATTGGTTCTCATGGATTGTCCACATGAAGCATGCGGGGTATACGGGGTTTTTGATTTCCAACATGGGCCTGTCTTACCCTATCTATACTGGGGATTAATCTCGTTAAACCATCGAGGACAACAGTCTTATGGATTCACTACGTTTGATGGCTCATATCATAGCTACAAGATGCTGGGTTTGGTGCCAAGAATGAAGAGGCGGAAGATGCGGAAGCATATGGCTGAGCTTCCTGGAAGTGTAGGTATTGCAAATGTTCGATACAGCACCTCGGGGGAAACAAATCCAGCAGCTTTGCTAGCTGACACCCAGCCATGCTTATATGAGTGCTCAGACATTAGCCTAGCTATTTCCTACAACGGAAATGTTGTGAACATCAAGAAGCTTCGCAAGGAGATCTTACAGAGACTTGGGGCAACGGTAGCGACCGCGGACTCTGAACTTATCTGTAAGAAGCTCTATCTGGAACTTCTCGACAGCAAGAGTATGAGTGAAGCAGTTAGGACGTTTCTACAAGAAGTTGAAGGTGCATACAGCGTCGTTGGTATAACGGGAAATGGTGAGCTCTTCGCTTTTCGTGACCGGCTCGGCATCAAGCCTCTCTGCCTCGGCTTCAGCAGTGACGGCAAAATCTGTGCAGTCTCATCAGAGAGTGTAGGTCTAGACATTAACGAGTTGAATCATAAAGTTTTCACACCAGAGCCTGGTGAACTTGTGACCATCTCGGAAAACGGTATAAAACGTGAAATTCTCGTCAAGTGCCACAATAGGGCTCTATGCGGGTTTGAGTTTGCCTATTTCGCGCGTCCAGACTCTATACTCAACGGATCCAAATATGTGTATGAGGTAAGAACCAATTTTGGGAGGAACCTTGCAAAGGCTGCAAGAAAGAGTGGGGTTGCGGATTCCATAGACTGTGTGGTACCTGTGCCAGAAACCTCAGATGATTCGGCCTATGGATTTCACGTCGAGTTGAATCTTCCGCTGGAGAGAGCTATACGTAGACATCGCTTTATCACCGACAGAGCCTTCATAACCCTACCTCAGGAGAGACATACCATACTTGACAAAAAGATGAATGTTCTCGGCGACAAGTTGAGGGACAAACGTGTAGCACTTATCGACGATAGCATTGTTCGAGGAGACACTACTCGCAGTGTGATTCAGAAGCTTAGATCTAAAGGAGTGAGGGAGATTCATGCCTTCATCACTTTCCCAAAGATTGTGAGCCCATGTTTCTATGGCATTGACATGGCAACATTCAGTGAACTCATAGGTTTCCTTCGCTCTACGGAAGAGGTAGCGAAATTGATTGGGGCAGACAGCGTCACCTATCAGAGTGTTGAAGACTTTGTGTCCGCAACTGGTCTATCGATGAATGAATTATGTCTTGCATGTATCACTGGGAAGTATCCAACCCCGCTGGCTCAGCGATTGGCGGATGAAGCTAAGGAGCATCTTCTGAAGGGGGATAAAGAGAAAGGACGTATCTACGAGGCAGCGACGCTGTAGTAATCATAGATTTAGCTCCTCTCTCCTAGGCAAACCGTTTCTAGCACCTGTCCTTGTTAACTTCTTAGAGGCTACAAGGTTACCTAGCCTTCCGCACGTCTCAATATCTTCCCCCTCGATAAGTCCATGAAGGAACCCTGCACAGAAGGCGTCGCCTGCTCCTGTTGCATCCACTACCTTTACTGAGTAGGCTTTGATCCAGTATTCTAATTGCCCATCAGTCACATAGCAGCCCTCTTTGCCAAGCTTGACAGCAACAATTTGAACACCTTCCTTTAGTAGTATGGCTGAACCTTTATCAGGCTCTTCCCCGGTCAGCAACCTTAACTCAAGCGCGTTCGGAAAGAAAACATACGTGTGCCGAAGCAGAGGTCGAAGGGCATCGATTCCTCTCGAAGCATAGATCATTCCTGGGTCTAGGCTGACATGTATAGAAGGGAGATATTCAACGAGCTTTAGTTGACATTTAAAAGGAGTCTCCCCAACGAATGAAGTAATATGTAAGTAGCGTGTTGAGGAAGCATATTTTAGGTCTATCTCATCAAATGTGAGTGTGTCGTTTACGCCTGGTCTAACATACAAAGCCCTCTCGCCCCACTGGTCAACATACCCAGTAACCTTGCCGCTGCTACCTGTCTTTGAGACTACTACACCCTCGGTGTTTACTCCTTCTTCAGCAAGGCTTCTAAGGATAAGCCTTCCACCTTCATCAGTCGCGACCTTGCCTATGCACCCCACTTTATGCCCTAAACGGGCAAGGGCAACGACTGTGTTGGCCGCTGACCCTCCAGGATGAATTTCATAGCCCGTCACGATACTCTCTTCCCCTCCCTGCGCTATGTGGTCAACACGATGTAACTCATCAACATTTAAGGCTCCAAATCCTATGCATTCGAACCTCAAGTAGATAGATCCCTCAAGTATATTCGATGGTTCCCAAGCTTACCGCCGTAGTTTCCAGCTGAGATCTTGATTACCTCAGGCATGTTCTTGACAGCGTGAATAGCAGCGCCCATCGCTTTCTTCACCGCGTCTAGACTTATTCCGTTAATCACTATCTCCGGTATTGAGTTCACATTTTCGGGAACCTTTGAGTCGGCTATCTTTTTCCTTAGAGACGGACAATAGTAATGGTTGGTTGTGGGCCCTATCTCAGGAAACTTCGTCTCAGGCTTTGATCCAGCTGAACATATGTCGAATGGAGTTATTACTCCATGAACCTTTGAGATGGCCTTAATCGCCTTCTCCCCTGCCTTGAGAGCCGCATCCTCGTCTTTGCAGAAAAGCCAGATGTTACCTCCCGCGATGCCAAAGCCTCTACCTATGTAGCGTTCTATCAGGAAGTCACCCATCATAAGGGGAATGCGGATCATTCTTCTTCCCAAGTAGTCTTCCTCAGACTCATATCCGTCGCCACAGTGGCCTACGCCAGACATCAGATCTAACTTCTCGCCTGTCTCTAGAGAGTTATATAAGGCCGTAGTAGGCACAACAAGTATTCCCTGCCTGATTCTGTAACTCAGCTCCCGGTAGAATAAGTCCACCGACTGCTTGGCATGTGACTGGTTATACGCTCCCCAAAACTGGAGGATGGCTCCCACACGCCCGTCTGGGGTCTCATACTGCTTAAGAAAGCGTTCAACACCCCCTTCAACTCGGCCAATGACAACTGAGGGTAACGCGGTAGATCCGTATGCGGCTTTTTGCATTCTCTTTCTATCCTTGGCGGTGACTATGACTCTCGTGAAGATCCCGTCGAAGGCCTCCGCGAATGTATCATCTATCTTCGACATCTATATCCTAATAAGATAATTTGACTCCTAAAGAACTTCACGCATCGCCTGAGTAGATGTTAACGGTTGTTGGTTCCACTCAGCGTAGGCAACTATATACCAGTCCAACAACGTACTTCGATAGCGGCGCCTTATGTATGCTGCGTTATAGGTGTCTGACCAAACTCATGTCACCGTGCTCTCACCAATGTAGGGAATGTCTTCCTCTTCAACTAAGCCTTTCTCACGTAATCTTCTAAGAACTTCAACCAGCTCCCATAGATGGCATTCAAATCTGCGCCAAAGCTCAGATAGGGCTAATCTTCTCTCCTTTTTGAGGGTTTCTAAGACAAGCTTCTCCAGCTCATCTAAGGGCCAGTGGTGTTCAAGTGTGATGTGTGGACCTTTTATGACACCTTCATAGTCATCTATCTCTATCTTGGACATATCAAATGAGATCAATCTATTTTTTGTCTCAGTATTTATAATAGTTACGAGGACAAGAACTTTCCTAAGCATCTATCTTGACATTGACATATTTGCCTATACAGATCCGAAGGATGCTAACAATCCTATTTAGGCTTGTAGCGCTGCTTAATCCACTCAACTACGTCGCGAAAGAGGGGGTTGGCGCTGAGGTCGATTATGGGAATCTTGATGTTTCCTTCGGGAATTGTGACAACCTGCTGATATGAAGGCATGAATGCGAACATTAGGTATGACCAATGGATCCTCCCCTCAAGCTGCTCCTTCACAACCTGCTCTGTTGGCGGCATTACGCTCTGTTCGAAGGCTACACCATTCGCCCAGTTAATGGGTCTGCCCAGCTGACCTGGCTGCACCCCAAGGCTATGCAGATGGGTCAGCATCTTAAGGTCGCATTGAACTATCTCGTGGATTATGATCTTTTTCCAAGGTTCATAGACAATCTCGACCATTGTTGACACACGTCTTCAATGGTAAGTTGTCAACTAGTTATCCTTTATGCAATATTTGCGTCAACGTAATTTTAGAGTGGACTTAAGACCATTAACCATTCATAGGTCAACCCAGAGCCGCTACCGATTCCCCTCTTACCATCCTTCTGAAAGCAAGACTCTCTTGAATTATCTCTTCCAAGTTAAATGAGCCTATAACGCAGACCTTGCAAACTGGCCTCAATGATGGATAGGTTGAAGTTGAACACATCCTCTGAATTTCTTCAACGGTTTCAAGTACACCTAACCTACCTTTAACGGCAAAGGACTCTACTAATCTACATATCGGCTCCATACTCTCTGAGAGCACACAGAACTCAGCATTCCGCACCGCGTATTGATTGCCGTTAAAGGAGACAGATACGCCTCCGGAGTCTCTCACAGTTCTAAGAACATCTGCATCTGTTATGCTATCGCCAACATAGAATACACAGTCCATAGAGGTGGACATGGCTCTAGTAATCTCTTGGACTGCACGCTGCTTTTCAATGCTCCCAATTGGATGGATATTATGTATTATCTTCCCTGCCCCTGTGTTGGGGAGGTATTCCCAGAAGACCTTGTCAAGCATTGAAACAGCTATACGGCTACTTGCAGGGAGGTCGTCTAGACATTTGGCATGCTCAGGAATCTCGATCTCAGGATATGCCAAAATCTCTTTGCTCAACTGCTGTAGATTAAGTGTCTCTTCAAGGCTTAGGTGAACAGAATCAAGGTCGAGATATGTTGAGAATGTGTTTTCCTTCGGGAACGAGAGGGCTGCACATAAAGCCTCAATATAAGGGGAATAGCTGGTGCTTACTATAAAGGCGGGAAGTATACGCTGGATCCGCTCAAGCGATGGTTTTGCATTACGGATAAGCAGAAGTCCCCGCCTAGAGAACTCGGCAATACTTTTGTTGGTTGCTCCATAGGCTTTTAGAAAAGGCGCTACAAGCCTCAAAGTGTAACCTGCACTGTATCCTGATCTACCCTCAAAATAGGCAAGCACATCATCGTAGCGGCTTAGAATTCTGAAGAATCGGTCTCCCTCTGGAATAAAATGCGCGGCAAGTTCAAAGGCGTTGTCATTCTTTGAGATTGGTCCTTCACAGTCGGAGATGAAGACGCGCTGGGGCATTTATTGCCTCCTTAGAAGACGCATGTGCTCTATGCTCTTTTGAACATGTTCTCTGGAAGCTATATCCATTCTGTACCAGAGGTTTCCGCCCTCAACTGCGTTTATACAGTCCAGACTTAGAGCTCTGGCTTCTTCAAGGCTTTCTCCAATACCCACGGCGCAGACAGTTCTCGAGGTTAATGCGTAAGTCTTATCGTCTTTCAACTCTAAAGCACCTGGATAGACCCTAAGTTTATCCCGCTTTACTGCTGCAAGGGCTTCAGCTTTTGCAAGGTTCACAAGCCTTCCCCCAGAGTATTGGGGCTCCTTGCCACCGTATGTTGGAGGTACCTTATAGATCACAACCGTGGCCTTCTGCTCAACATTAACGTTCTTCAGATTTCCATCCAGTATTGAAAAGCATAAGTCTACCAAGTCGTCTTTTAGGATGGGAAGGATATTCTGTATCTCCGGGTCTCCCGGTCGGCTGTTCACCTCAAGAATTTTAGGTCCGGAAGCTGTATGCATGAAAGCAACGTAGAATGGGAGACCTAGAAGACCTATGTTTCTAGTTTTGCCCTGTAGATGCTTGAACAACCTCTGTACAATGTTGAATTCCAGTTCCCAGTCATGTCTGCTCATGAAAGGTAGCCAATCATAGACATCCTTGTAACTGCCCATCCCACCAGTGTTAGGCCCTGTATCTCCTTCAAATGCACGCTTGTAGTCGCGAGTCTCCGGTAAAGGGACAAGTCTTGCGCCGTCGCATAACCCCATGAAGCTAGACTCCTCGCCAATTAGCTTCTCCTCAACAATTACTGACCCAAATTGGTAGTTACTCAGAAAGTGTTCGAATAGCCCCTCTCGGCTGGTAAAGTGGTCGCCCCAAACACCGACCCCTTTTCCTCTAGCGGCACCATCGGGCTTAACAACCGCTTGGTCTCCGAGTTCATCAAGCCATTTCCAAAGCGCTATCTTAGCTTCGTCAATGTTATCGAAGTCCTCTTTCCTAAAAACTCTGAATCTTGGATTCACTTCAGGCATAACTTGCTCCAGGAGCTGCCGCTGCCAAACTTTGCTCGCCTCTAAAGCATAGGCCTTTGTGGGACATATGAAGGGTATCCCGGTTTTTACTTCACCTATGTCTCTTATTCCCTTAATAATAGGGTCCTCAGGACCCACAACAATAAAATCGATCTCACCCGCATACTCCGAAAAGAATGAACAGACCTTCTCCGGGTCAAGGTCTGAGATAACTGCGTGTTTTCTACTATGCTTAACGTTGAATGGATTCCTCACCCTGTCAGCTACGTAGAGCTCCACTTTATACTTTTGGCTCCGCAGGAGAGCGTCGGCAATGGCCACCTCTCTTGAACCATACGAGACAAGACCTACGCCGACTCTATCAACCAAGGTAGCTCACTAGTTAGGTTATTTATCGTCCACAGATTAAGTTTAGCCCTTGTTTAGAATCATGTTAAACATTCTTAACTCGGTTTCAGAGTATGTGAACCCTAAGGCATTGGATCCCTCGAATAGTAGTATCGCCTTTTAACGAGCTCGTGGGAAGTAATTCAAATAGAAGCTGATTCGTAATTGCCATTACAGTGCCGTCGGAGGAGAAGTGTTCTGATTCATCGAATAGAGGTGGGGGTGAAAACAGGTCTACTTGATGTTCGAGGGCAAGCAAAGAAGAACGAGATCGCTAGCTTCCTTGGTTTCCATGTTGATAGGGTCCGTATCAAACGTATCTACACATTGGACATAAGTCTGACACCTTATGAGTTGACACGTGTAGTAGGTGAGCTATTTGTGAACCCTGTAACCGAGGAAGAACGCAAGCTCGAGGAGGAGGAGTTTGACTGGGTAATAGAGGTGGGATTTAAGCCAGGTGTAACCGACAGCGTTGGCCGTACCGCCAAGGTTGCTATTGAAGACCTTCTCGGAAGAAAACTGTTGGAGAGTGAGGCAGTCTACACGTCAACCCAGTATCTTATTACAGGTAAGCTAAGCCTTGAGGAAGTGTGGAGGATAGGTAGGGAGCTATTAGCCAATGAGGTTGTGGAAAACGTCCTTGTTTTGAGTCATGATGAAGTTGTTCGTCATGGACTCAGGGTTGACCCTCCAGTGATTCGAGGAACTCAAGAGGCCCGGGTTAAAGTATACGACTTAAATGTTAACGATGAAAAGCTGCTACAGATAAGCAGGGAAGGGCTGCTAGCTCTCGACCTTGATGAGATGAAGGCGATAAGAGAATACTTCAGCCGGCCTGAGGTCATAGCGGCCAGAGTTGCTAAGGGTCTTCCAGTAAACCCCACGGATGTTGAGGTGGAAATGCTAGCCCAGACATGGTCGGAACACTGCAAACACAAGATCTTTAACGCGAAAATACGGTACGAGAATCTAGAGAGCCACAGCATAGAAATAATCGACAGTCTTTTCAAAACCTATATCGTAAAGGCGACGGAGAAGGCGGGTCAGGCTTTAGGATGGCTTGTATCGGTATTTGAAGACAACGCAGGGGTCATAGCCTTCAATGAACGTTTGAATGTTGTCGCAAAGGTTGAGACCCATAACAGTCCAAGCGCCCTCGACCCCTACGGT
>JAWBNY010000018.1:0-11383 GCA_038826985.1 Bathyarchaeia archaeon
ATCTAGATGAGGTTGTTCGAATTAACTGGACTTGTCTTCCAGAGAACTATGATAATTCGTTTTTTATGGACATCTATTATCGTTTTCCCCGAACTTTTATCGTGGCAAAGGTTGGTGAGAAGGTTGTGGGATATATTATGTGCAGGACTGAGACGGGTTTCTCGGAGAGAAAACGCTTTAGTATAACACGTAAAGGGCACATAGTCTCCATTGCTGTTTTACCAGAGTATAGGAACCGAGGCATTGGCTCAAGCCTTGTTGAGAAGGCTATAGAGAGGCTAAAAGAGTATCACGCCACAGAGATATTCTTAGAGGTTAGGGTAAGCAACAAGGCTGCGATAAACCTGTACAAGAAATTCGGCTTTTCCACATCAAGGGAGATATTGGGCTACTACAGAGATGGTGAGACCGCTCTAGTCATGGTTCGGCCGCTCGCTTGAAGGCTTCTCTTGGACTCAATTCAAGCCATTGGACTGGAATATCTTGGTAGGAGCCGTCTGGAAGCTTCCGTCTAATCGTAATCGGCAACACCTTCTCTGTTAGCTCCTTCAAGGCTATATCAATCGGATTTGTCATATTTTCCGTGGGCTCGGTCAACAACGGCGCTCCCATAGCAATCTGAAGTGCGCGTGCACCTACAATACGTGTTTTCTCAAACCGTGTCAGGTAGGGCGGCCCGATCTGAATCCGGGACAGTCTACTCCTCTCCACACTCAGAAGCATTTCTTTCAACTATGAATCCTTTTTACAATAGGATGTCTCGGAACGGGCTTCCACGTCTTCTGTACATTGACATCGTTTAGTTCGACCTCAGATCCGCACTTCTCCTTTTCAATACTCGGAATAGCATCCGCTACGGTGCGTGATAGCTCCTCTTCCCTATTAGTAATGGTCTCTCCACCGACTGAGGTCTCGGATATTCCGCTCAAAATCCTCCTATTTTTTAAGCCAATTAAGGAAGTCTTCTCAAGTTGGCGAATTGCTTGCTCCCATGTTTTAACAAAGCCGTCTATGACCAATGTTTGAGAAGTGTTTTGTTTAAGAAGCTCCTTGGCTTTGAGGGATGTTTCGCTTGCCAATATTGTCATAGATGTAATTCCATCTTCATTTTTCTTTGTCTGCAAGGTTTGAAGCACTGTCTTTACAGCATGGTGTTGTAGGTCCGTCTCACTTAGAGCGGTTACGCCCTCATTTGTAACAGCTACATCGCTGAAGCTGCTTGCAACTCTCTCTATGCTATTCGGATGAAGGAATATCCACACTATCTCCGCTTCTCTTGCTACGGCAGAAATGTTTTGGAGCCAAGTCTCGCTTCTAGAGCTTTCTGAGAGGTTCCCCCAAATCAGTATTGGCTGCTGACCACCAGTAGCTGGGGCAGCTTGCAAATCCAAAAAAGTTACCTCCAATAGAGGACTTAGGCTTTCCAAGGTCTCCATATAAGGATTTTGCTATAAGCAACCTGTATGATAAGTAGGCTTGATGTCTGTTTAATACAGATCGATTATATTAGCTTCCATAACATAATGGTTAGGTCTAAAAGACCTACTGAGATGAGGCTATTGTCGCGAAAGGAGTTAATTCCTATAAACCGCCCTCTTATTGACGACGAGGAGATCCGAGCTGTTGTACGAGTTCTTCGGAGTGGCGTTCTGACTAGTAAAAGTGGTTCAGGGGTTAACGTGATGCAGTTTGAGGATGCTTTTGCAAGATTTGTAGGTGCAAAGTATGCGATTGCTGTAAACAGCGGGACTGCAGCTCTTCATGCCTCTCTTCTCGCAGCGGGGGTTGGTAAGAACCACGAAGTCATTGTACCGAGCTTCACTTTTGTTGCTACTGCAGAGGCTGTTTTGCTTGCTGGTGGGACACCCGTCTTTGTGGATATAGACCCTGAGACCTACTGCCTCGACCCGGATGAAGTCGAGGCCGCGATCACTGCTAGAACTAAGGCAATAATACCTGTGCATTTATACGGTCTACCAGCCGACATGGGTCGTATAATGAAGATAGCAGAGGATCATGACATTACTGTGATAGAGGATGCGGCCCAAGCCCATGGTGCCGAGTATAGAGGAAGGCGCGTAGGCAGTCTAGGACATATGGCATGCTTCAGTTTCTACGGGAGCAAAAACATGGTTACGGGAGAGGGAGGCATTGTTACCACCAGCAGTCGGGAGTTGGCTGAAACACTTCGTTCTATAAGGAATCACGGTGAGGGTAAAGCCTACCAGTCTGAGATCCTAGGCCATAACTATCGGATGCCTGAGATGGAAGCGGCTCTAGGCTATGTGCAGCTCGGAAAGCTTCCATCATTCTTGGATTCAAGGTCGCGAAACGCAGCATTTCTCTCTAAGGCCTTTAAAGATAGGCAGGAGCTTCAACTTCCTCTTGAACCAGAAGGATTTAAACACTCTTGGTACGTTTACACGCTGAGGTTGAAGGGTTCCAACGCAGCAAAAAGGAACAGTGTGGTTAGGCGTATAAGAGAGAGGAGAGTTGACTGCCAGGTCTACTATCAGAAACCAATCCATGTTCAACCATACTACAGAGCCTTCTGTTCTGCGCAATTAAGGAATACTGAGATGGCTGCAAGACAGGTATTCTCTCTGCCAGTTCATCCAAGCCTTGATGAAGAAGACCTTGAACGGGTTGTAAACGCAGTTAAGGCGGCACTTGAGTAGGCGTTTAGATGTCGGCAACAAGCCTCTCTCGATTTCCAATCAGAATCGAACTCGAAGGATTCGGCGTAGCAAAAGGGGAGTTGATAAGGTTTCTTGCCCCGATAACTGTTGATGCCCTGCTTAGAGTTCTACCCCTACGCGGACGGGTCAATATTTTAAAGGCCCAAGTATATTTTGAGGTACCGGTAAAGATAGGTTGCGAGAAAGCAGTTTCGAGAGTTGAGAAGGGTGACATAGGATATTGGCCTTTTGGAAGCTCACTTTGCTTCTTCAAGGAACAGATGTTACCCTATAGACCTGTCAACCTTGTTGGTAAGATTCTCTCAGGCCTAGAAGTATTTCAAAATGTTGCTAATGGGACGCCAATAGCGGTATATAAGGAGTAGAGTTAAGCCGAAAGGGGCTTGTAGACCTTCATACCGCCTGCATTGGCTGCAACGAGGATCTGGCCCTTACTTTTCAAATGCTCTAGCATATGTTTTGCCAAACTCACTTTGATGTTGTAGCGTGACGCCACTTGATAAGGAGTAATTGCCTTCATCTTTGTGAGCTCTGAAACCAGCTCTTTCTCAGATAGATTCAATAAATTTCTTGAGTCTACTCTCTTCTCCTGAGTACCCTTGGGATTTGCGGCTTTCTGCCGCTTTCCCTCTTGTTTAGCTGCCTGTCTATACTGCTGCTTCTCGGCCTGAGCCAAAGAAGCTTTCTTAGCGCCACCCATACTTTTTCACCGAGCAACTTAAAACGGGAACGTGGATAAAAACTTGGCGAAAATCGTGTTCATGCCTTCTGCTTCCTAACCAGCCACTCCATCAAGGGTATACTGAACTGTTTCTCTATTTGTGGACGATAGAGGGTGTTCATTGCGCAGAAAGGAATAATACGTCCGTCGGGCACCGCATAATGTATCCCGCATCGTTCAAGTCGTTCTAAATCAAAGTTGTACGCATCCTGAAAATGCATCATTCCAACCATCAGGACGTTACGCATGAAATTACCTAAAGCCTCGTAGGATCCCTCTTTAAACACGGCGCTAAGCAGCCGCCTTATAAGGCTAAGTTTTACGTTTCTCATCGTGGCAGAGAAGAGCTTGACCTGCGCTCTCCTTTTTTCTCCCCTCTTCACGGCTTCATATACATCATTCATGGCATCCATGAACTTTTCAACGTCTGCGAAACGTGTTATCGGTACGAGGTTTCCTCCATCCCTGAGTAGGAATGTGGCCATGCCACAGTGTTCATGTACTGTAAACTCTGGATATAGTCTTCCCTTGATGGCACCGATTGCACGTGCAACAGGGACGACGACAGGCACTGGGTAGAAGTCTGAAACTTTAATCAAACCTTTAGTTTGCTCCTCAATGAGTCGGGTGCAGTCTGGAATTGTTATCCGCATCTCTTTCCGCTTCTCATACGATATACGGCCTGTGATGGAAACGGGTTGGAAGTTAACGCAACGTACTACATCTATGTTCTTTATCGCAAAGTCGATTATTGCTCCAAGCTGGTCATCGTTGACGCCTTTTACAACCGTTGGAACCAATACGATGCTGTCTAACCCCTCTTTACGACAGTTCTCAATAGCTCTGCATTTTGTCTCGAATAAAGGAACCCCTCTTGTGTTGATATAGGTCTCTTCACGTACACCGTCGAACTGAAGATATATTGTGCTTACTCCAGCCTCGGCGAGTTGCTTGCAGTATTCTCTACTCTCAGCAAGCCTTATCCCGTTAGTGTTGACCTCCACATGGTCGAAGCCTTGTTCTTTTGCAAAATGTATGAGCACTGTAAGGTCCTCCCTAACTGTTGGCTCTCCTCCGCTGAACTGCAAGGCAGTTGGCGGGTTCGGCCTCATGCTGCGGAGCGTTCTTAGCATGTTCTGAACTTCGGATTGGGTTGGCTCGTATATTGTTCCTGTGACGTTTGCGTTAGCGAAGCAGATTGGGCAGTTCAGGTTGCATCGATTTGTAACATCTATTATTGCCAACGACGTTGATGACCTATGGCTCGGACAGAGGCCACAGTCAAGAGGGTGCCCTTGAACGGTTTTTGTTTGAGGTCTATCTGGGCCGCTGCCAACAGTTGCATATTTCTGGGCGCGCGTGTACTCCTCAATATCTGACCAGTAGATGTCTTCATACTTACCGTGTTCAGGACAGCTCTTGCTTATGTAGACTTTGCCTCCGTCTTCATATATTATTGCATCTAGAACCTTGAAGCACTCAGGACAGATGCTACGAGTCGTTTTTATGGTCTTCAACAGACTACCCCATTGATAGATTTGACAGATTGTATAGGCGGGGGTTTAAAGGGTTTCCAAACCCGTAGATGGTCAGAGAACCCCACTTGTCCAAAATTTCTTTGATCCGTTACTTTTCTCTGGTTAAGTGTTTGTCTCTCCCTATACCTAGCGTGTTATTATTCCCTTCTTTGGCTTAGGAGCTGGCTAATGTGTCGACCCAAAGACTAAAGTTGGTGTTTAACATGTAGTACCTTTTCGATAGTCTTGACTTACATAGAATCCAAGGCTAGGAGTTGAGAAGTTTGAAGCTTGTTACAGTTAAGCTTCCTGAGGCATTGATAGCTGGTTTGGATGACCTTGTCCGCTCAGGTATGTATCCCAGTCGAAGCTCTGCGATAAGGGCTGCTGTTAGGGATATGCTCAAGAGAGAGCTTTGGCGGTCTGAGACGCCCTAGGCTATCTTTCTCTCTTTCCCTTTATGAACTCCTCAACCCACTCTTTTGCGATTTCATAGGGGGTCTGCACAGGGGGATGTTTGAATGCGTAAGCAGATATGCTTATGAGTGGTCCTGCGATACCGCGGTCTAAGCCTATCTTCGTAGCTCTTATTGCATCAATCACTATACCCGCGCTATTAGGCGAGTCTATTACATCAAGCTTTACCTCAAGGGAGAATGGTGTATCTCCGAAGTATCTTCCCCTAAACCAGATGTAAGCTATCTTCTTGTTCTTTAGGAAGGGTATGTAGTCACTTGGCCCTATCTTCAGCTGTGTAGAGTACGGTATTAGTGCGGCGACGGCGCTTGTCTTACTTTCTCTCTTTGTCTTCAAACGTTCTTCTTCCAGCATATTGAGGAAATCAGTGTCGCCTCCGATATTCAGTTGATAGCTCTCTTCGATTAGGGCTCCTCTGTCCACTAGAAGCTTTGCCAATGTCTTATGCGTGACAGTAGCGCCGATTTGGCTCATCACATCGTCTCCAGCGCATGGAAGTTTTGCCTTCTCAAACTTCTTTTGCCACGCTGGGATGGAAACGATGAAGCTTGGTATGCAATTCACAAAGGCGCAGCCTGCATCTATAGCTTGTTGCGCATACCATCGTGTAGCCTTCTCGCTGCCGACGGGTAGGTAATTGACAAGCATATCTGCCTTAGTCTCCCTGAGGACACCTGCAACGTCAACCGGAGGGTCTTTTGGCTCCACCTTCACAACCTGCTTTTGATATTTCCCAAGTCCGTCAAGCAGGTTCCCCTTCATTACCTTGACACCAAGTTTCGGCACCTCGGCAAAGACTCTTGTGTTGTTTGGCTCTTGGAATATTGCCTCAGACAGGTCTTTCCCAACCTTGCGAACGTCGACATCAAAGGCTGCTACAAACTTGATGTCTCTTACATGATATCCTCCAAAGTTGGCGTGAAGTAGTCCAGGAATTAGTTGGTCTTCTTTCGCATCCTTATAGTATTGGGTACCTTGGACTAAGGCTGAGCAGGAGTTTCCGACACCAACTACCGCAACTTTAAGATCAGCCATTTTAGGTCGCAGCTATTTTATCAATATAAAATAGTTTTTAAAGTTTTTCAGACAGGTACTTGGCTTAACATTGTAGAGCAGGTTTAGAAACGTAGGACTGTATACCACTCTGCATTCATTAAAGCGTTGAACTCTTCAGGCTCTAAACTGTTTCCAGAATCTTTAATTCTCTTATTTGCTAACAAAACGTTATGTCATTGACGCGGGCGGAGCTGAGGGAACGGATCCTTCAAGAGTCTTCAAGGCTCCTCAAAGCTTGGATTGGTCCAGAGTATATTAAGAACCAGATTCTGGCAGTGTTGCTTGCAGGGAAGAATCTTCTTCTTGAAGGGCCTCCGGGAAGCGGCAAGACTTTGATTGCACGTGAGCTTGCCAGAGCTTTGCCTCCAATGAGGGCGGTCAACTGTGACTTCAACTGTTTACCTGAGAAGCCTATCTGCCCACAGTGTAGGTCAAACCTTAAGACAAAAGGTGAAAGCGGTGAGGTCGTTGTTGTCCCGGGTAACCGCCGCTTCGTCAGGATCCAAGGTTCACCTGAGATTACTGCAGAGGATCTCGTTGGAGACATAGACCCTGTCTCAGCATTCAAGTATGGGCCCTTTGACCCGCGGGCATTTAGACCAGGAAAGATAATCAAAGCAAATCGTAAAATACTATTCGTCGATGAGATTAACCGTATTCCAGAGAGGCTCCAGAATGCACTTCTCCAGATGCTGCAGGAGGGCTTCATAACCGTTGGAAGCTTCGACTTAGAGTTTGAGGTGGACACCGTATTCATCGCTACTATGAATCCGGAGGAACAAGCGGGTGTATACAAGGTAAGCGAGGCTTTGAAGGATCGTCTTGAGAGAGTTAGAATATCGTACCCAACTTATGAGGAGGAGCTTAAAATCATGTCCATGTACGGGAACAGTATGGGTGTGGATGTGCCGGATAAGGTTCGCGCTAAAATTGTTGATGTTGTTCAGAAGACTAGGATGGACAAGAATGTTGAGCAGCCAGCTAGTGTCCGCGCAACCCTTACCATCTTTGAGCTCTCTCAGAGCTTTGCTTTACTTCGAGGGGATTCAACCGTGAACTTGGAGGATGTTCGTAGTGCAGCTGAGATTGCTTTGAAGGGAAGGGTGACACTACTGCCGGACAGTGAATTCTACGACCAGCAGGATAAATACCTCGCCGATATGATCAGCACTACTGTTAGGGCAGGATAACACGTGCCAATGCATGAGTTTCTTGACGAAGAGGATTTTGCAAGGTTTGCAGCTGCTTTAAATGAAGGTCTACGAAAGCATCCTGGCCTTGCGCAGGGTGCAGGAATAACTGCTTTGGTCTCCTTCGTTGACATTCTCAAAGCCTTGAAAACCCTGAAGGGCCACATCTTAGCTCAGTCCATAACACTCGCGGCGCTCTCCGCTTTTCCCCACAGGGTAAGACCAAGATCCCCTATCTCTACCGAGCAAGCTGTGAAAGAGGTTCTCTTCAGGACGCTTACTGAATATGAGATAGACCTTGATGATGAAACGCTCAACATATTGAACATAGATGCTTCAAATAGTCGGATGCAAGCTGAGCCCTTGAATAGTGAAGTAAACATTGAAGCCGAGAGTGATGATTCTTTACTTTCTGTAGACTCGGAGATATTCCAACTCTTTAAGCGTAATGAAGGAGCCGCTGCTCCAAGCATGCTAGATGTCGTCGTTGGCTTGCTTACAGAAAAACCTGTAAACACTCTTCACAGAGGCTTAGGCTTCATCCGTGTTACACCTGAGTTTCTGGAGAGGCTGAGGCAACTTGGTATTCTTGTGAAGGACAGCAGACTGAATGTATACGCAATCAAACTTAACTCTTCAGACCCACGGAAGCTGCTTGAAATCCGTCAGCTCTTTGAAGATCATATTGACCAGCTGGTAAGGATAGGTGCTAAGAAACTCCTAGATGGAACGCTTTCACGGGAAAACCTATTGGGCTTGATGCAGGAGGTGGATAGGCTTCTGCAGCTTCAATCACGTAATATGCGTCGTGAAGATATCGCAACAACCTTCCTTTTTCAGAGAAGTAATTTCCCTATAATAAACCACATTCTTGAGGAATGGCTAAAGCAGCGTCGAAGCGACACCGTATCCAATGAATGGCTTGAACGTGTAGCTCTCCGGGAGGAGTTGAAGAACCTCCTCAACCTTTTGAAGGCGAATGGGAAGCTTGAGGAACGTGATGGAGAGCTCAAATTGACAAAAGAGTCATATCACCTAATCTTTGAGAAGGTGCTTCCAGAAGTCGAGGCCTTGGTTTCCATGTGGTTTAGGCCTAGACTAGGCCAAGGTGAGGAAGAGGACATCGTAGATGTTCGTCCATACCGGATAGGTGACCGCTATGCGGATATCTGATCCCGTGCTACTATCAGACATTTGGTTCGGCACTCCCGCACCGAGCCGAGTAGGAGAGACTTCATCGTCCTTCTGAAGGAGCCGCGAAAGCCGTTTGACATCGTTTTTGCTATCGATTCAAGCATGTCTATGGGCTCCGATGGAAAATTGGAGGAAGCAAAGAAGACGGTGATAGGTCTATCGCTCGTTGCAGAGGCAAGGAACGACCGAGTGGGCGTTGTTGCTTTCTCCGACGGGGCTGAAGAGGTTATTCGGCTTACGGATAGTCTTGGAAGCAACGTGGAGAAAGTTCTTGGGTTACGGCCGCTAGAATCAACTAACATCGAGGAGGCTCTTCATCTGTCTGGTGAGATTCTGCTACGTGAGCGCTCAAATCGGCAAAAACACGTAATCTTGGTCACTGATGGTGAGCCCACGTCATACACTCTCAAGGGCAAGGAGAACGACGCTGAGGCAAGCAAGTATGGTTACTATTCCCCAACATTTTCTAGAATAGCTGCATTAAGGGAAGCAAGAGCGCTTAGAAACCGTGGTATTACAATCTCAACCATATGCATAACGAAATATGACTTTGGTGAGCGCCGCTTTTGCGAGAGGCTTGCCAAAATCGGGAATGGTAGAGCATACAATGTTCATGGAGGTAGAGGGCTTCTACGGGCAGCATTGGAAGAGTACAGTAGGGTTCAGCAACTCTACGCATAGGATGTGGGCAAACCTGCATTCATATTAACTGGCTGTTAGCTCATAGTTCAATGGGGTTTCTATGTCTCTAAGGCGTCTGGAGCATGCTGTTGAGAACCTATTCGTACCTTCAGTTAGAGATGTGATGACTAGGAGTGTTGTTACCATTAGGCCTACAGCATCGGTGATGGAGGCCGTTGACCTTATGATTGAGAAGCATATTGGAAGTGTAGTTGTAGTTGACAAGGGTCGTCCTATCGGGATTTTTACGCAAAGTGACCTCTTCAACCGCGTATTAAAAACTGGGGCTTCCCCCGAGGAGACGAAGGTCTGCACGGTTATGACGCAGCCAGTTATAACTCTTAGACCAGAGGACAAAATTTCCCTAGCGATTGAACGTATGCGTGAAGAGAAAATCAGCTATCTAGTCATTACGAAGGGGGAAGAGCTTGTAGGCATCGTGACCCTGACCGATATCCGACTCAAGTATAGTCGAGGCTACATGCACCCCCGACTTATATTGAAGAGATATCTTGTTGATACAGTTGCGTACATTAGTTTCTGGTCAGGTATAAGCTTCGTAATTCAGGTCATGGTCGTGGGGCTGACTTTTCAACAGTTGGTTGCTGGAAGTATCATAGGCTTCGCCGTTCAAATCGCTCTTGGAGGACCATTCGGGCGATACCTAGACCTCCTTAGAAGCAGGTTCGAGGTTTAGATATTGATAGCCATGGATGACTCAGCTTCTTAATTTTAGGTTTTCTACACAATTAAGAGAGCCTTACCGCTACTGTAATAGTACCCTTCTGCATAGGGCTTCCATAGATAATTTCTCTCACAGCCCATTAGGATTGTTGGTTTCTCTACTCTTCGAGGCTTTTATTGTATGGATGAATTCTCCAGGTTTATCTGGGGTGATGATGAAGTTCTCGCCTCGAGTTGATATTAACACACCATCATTGAAGTTGGTAATTGCCATGAATACTCTTCCGAGACTTGGAACCTGAAAGTAGCCTCCATGAAAGCTGGCACCAAAGAGTCTAAGACCGAATGGAATGAGCGTCCTCTCAATACGAGTTATATCCCTCATGAAGATGCGCTTGGTTCCTCCGATAAGCCTCGTAGTCTTTATAACAAGCTCCTCCTCAGTTAAGATGTATTCAGTTCTGTAAATGGAGAGCAAAATAAGGACGAATATTGCTTCCACAATGCCTGAGACTGTAGCGGCCATTAGACCTAAGCTACCCATTGGGGTAAATAAGCCTGCATAGATGAAGAACCCAATACAGGAGGCTATGAAAATGGCTGAACCTATGTATACTCCAGCTATGGTTCTTGATACTCTGGGCTTATTGACCATGTTCAAGAGTGAAACTTCCTTAGGGCTGAAAGAAACTGTACAGTCTTAAGTCTTTGGATCTCGCATCTGCCAGCACATCCAGTAACATTTAGAGTTTAATAAATGAAATCTAAGCTAAGTGAAGAGCCCCTGCTAAATCGAAGTATTTGATATCAGAGTGAGTTACAAGCCATATGTCTAAACATAATTGTTTAGGCGTTGAAATATATCACGTAAAAGCATCTTGATAACTTTAGAATACTCCTCCTACCTTAAACAATAAGAGTTGAACTATACTAGGATTTCAATAAATTTTGCGTTACATAGCTGGGCAACTATTTTTGCTTGCAGCAAATTAACAACATGTGTTTTTGATAACAGCACTATCTTGCGGTAGGTTAGTTAACTTGTCTTCAGCTTGACCCAACGGCTTATCTGTTCATCTACTGGAGGATTCCTTCCACGATGGGAACTACGAGAAGGATAGGACCCTACCACGTTGCAAGCCTTTTCTGCTAACGCATCTGCTT